>JAYWDM010000001.1:0-2825 GCA_043779885.1 Betaproteobacteria bacterium
CGGCGGCGGCGACCGGATCATAAGAGCGCATCGACACGCCTAACCATGAGGAGGCAAGCCGTGAAATTCATCGTCTTTGTAAAATCCATTCTTGTTGCCGCAGTGCTCGGGCTGTTGACCGCCGGCGCCGCCCACGCCGCCGCGTCGGCCATCGTCGATACCGCCTACGTGCAGGCGGCGATCAAGCGCGGCGCCATCCTCTGGGACACACGCAGTGCGGACGACTTCAAAAAAGGCCATATTCCCGGCGCCGTGAACATCGGCGACATCGGGAAAACCCTGCGCGACGACAACACCGAAGATTACATCGCGCAGACGCAGATCGAAAAGCTGCTCAACGACGCGGGCATCGACCTGTCGAAGGAAGTCGTCGTCTACGGCGCCAAGGGCAATCCCTTCGTCTATTTTGGCCGTCTCACCGTCGTGCATTTCGGCGGCAGGAACGCCTACGTCTATCACGGCGGCATCGACGACTGGAAAACCGCCGGCCAGGCGGTCAGCACGGACGGCACGCGGCTCGCGCCCGTGCAGCAGAGTCTCAAGGTCGATCCGACTGTCGCGGTCAGTACCGATGACGTTCTGAAAAGCCTGAATAAGACCAGTGTCCAGATCGTCGACGCCCGCACCCCCAGGGAATACAGCGGCGAAGACATCCGCGCCATCCGTGGCGGCCATATCCCGGGCGCGATCAATATTCCCTACGAGCAAAACTGGGTGGATCCGGATGCGCCGGGAAAACTGGCGAAAAAGGAAGTCACCAACAAAGACGGCCTGGCGCTCAAATCCATGGAGCAGTTGAAAGCGCTCTATGTCAATCTGGATCCGGGCAAGGAAACCATCGTCTATTGCCAAAGCGGCGTGCGTGCCGCTGAAACGGCGACGGTGCTGCAAAGCCTGGGATTCAAGAACGTCAAAGTCTATGATTCTTCCTGGCTGGGCTACGGCAACACGCTGAGCGCGCCGGCGTCGCGCGAGACTTTTTTCAACGTGGGCGCGCTCAACGGCAGAATCGCCGCCTTGCAAAATCACATCGAGGCGCTGGAAAAGCAACTCGCCGCCGTCAAAGCTGCCAGGCAGTAAGGCGGCCGGCGATTCCTACTGAAGACTTGATAAATAACTGACAAGCGCGCCCTCACCCCTGCCCCTCTCCCCGAGGGAGAGGGGCCTATTCTGCACGCGCCTCATTTCCCGCCATCCGCGGCGCCGAGAAAATCGAGCACCGTACGATTGAACTCGTCCGGGCGCGTCGTCGAAAATGAATGGCCTCCGCCGTGCAGGATCACGAGCTTCGCGCCGGGAATCGCACGCGCGAGCGCTTCGGCGTGATAGCTCGGCGTGATGTAGTCGTTGTCGCACGCCATGACCAGCGTGGGTGACTTGATGCGCGCGAGCCCGGCGCGGCGGTCGAACGCGAGCAACGCATTGATGCGCCCTATCGACACTTCCACCGGCGACGACCGGGCCGGCGCGCGCCGCTGCTCCTCCTCGATTTGCGCGTCGTGCGCGTTGACGTAGTCCGGCGGGTACAGGAACAGCGGGTGAAACATCGCGTGCAATTCGGGGCCGCACAGCTCGTACATGCGGCGCCGCGCTGCGAAGAGCCGCCTGAACCACGGATCGCAATGCGTCCACGTGCTGCACAACGCGAGACCCGCGACACGCGCGGGTAGCTCGATGGCGAGCGTCTGGCCGATCGCGCCGCCGGTGGAGAGGCCGACGATGTGGGCGCGTTCTATCTGCAATGCATCCATCAGCCCCGCGAGCTCGCGCGCCATCTGATCGACCGAGAATTCGCGCTGTTCCTGATCGCTGGCGCCGGTGCCGCGCTGATCGTACGTGACGACATTATAGCGTTGCGCGAAAGCGGCGATCTGCGGCTGCCAGTAGCGCGCCACGCCATTCAGGCCGCTTACCAGAATCAGCGGATGCCCCTCACCCGTCACCTCGTAATGAATTTCGCCATCGGCGATTGCGACCCGCGGCATGCGCTTGCCTCCCCTCGTGTTTGCATCGTCTTGCGTTTTACCCGCGAGTCTCCCCGGCCTGATGAAAGCCAGTGGATGCCGGCATCCGCTCGCTGACGCGGATGACGGGCTACCCAGCGTCGCCCCGTCAGCGCGCCGTTTCGACGCTGATTCCCGCTTCTTTTATCACCTTGCGCCAGCGCGCGAGCTCGCTGCGGATCATGTCGTGCATCCCGTCCGGCGTACTCGTCACCGGCTCCACACCCTGCAGCAGGAGCCGCTGACCGAACTCCGGATTCACGAGCGCCCTGTTCATCGCGGCGTTGATCCGGTTGACGATCGCCTTGGGCGTACCGGCGGGCGCGAGCAGTCCGTACCAGGAAGTGTTGTTGAAGCCGGGCAGCGTATCGGCGACCGGCGGCACGTCCGGCAGCGAACGGATGCGCGTGGGGTGGCCTATCGCCACCGCCTTCAGGCGGCCCGTCTTCAGGTGCGGCAGAATCTGCGGCACGCCGGAGAACATCATCTGCACCTGACCGCTGATCAGGTCGACGAGCGCGGGCCCGCCGCCCTTGTAGGGGACGTGCACGATGTCGATGTGCGCGAGCGCCTTCAATAATTCGCCGCCGAGGTGGTTCGGCGTGCCGGTGCCCGGCGACGAGAAATTGATCCTGCCCGGATTCGCTTTGGCTAGAGCGATGAATTCCTGCGTGCTGTTAGCCTGCACCGCCGCATTAAGCGTCAATGCAAACGGCGCGTACACCGCGAGGCCGATCGGCGCGAAATCCGTCAGCGAATCGTAGCTGAGCCGGGTGCCGAGCGCGGGACTCACAACCAGTCCCGCCGAGGTGCCGAGCAGGA
>JAYWDM010000002.1:0-2822 GCA_043779885.1 Betaproteobacteria bacterium
ATGGCTACGTTGGTCTGTCCGTATGCGGCAGATAGCCCGGATCGTCCCTCCACCCCGGCACCTCTCGGGTGCAGGGCGTACCATACAAGCCCGGATGCATGAAATGAAATCCGGGGATGGATTAGTGCGGGCGAGTATTCCCGGAATGCGCTGCGCTCCTTCCGGGCTACGCAGTACGTAGCCGCCGGATCGGTCGCTTACGCGACCGCGAGTTGGTGCGGGGTGTGGTACGCCACGGTGCTGCCGTCGGCCGCGTAGGCGCCGGGGATGCGCGCCGCCGCGAACAGGGCGGCGAGCGCGCGCTGGGTGCCGCGCAAGCGGGTGGCGATCAGAGTTCCGTTGAGATCGTTCAGATGGTGCGCGTCCGCGGTCAGCGCCAGCACTTGCTGCCACGCGGCGGCCAGTGCCGGCGGCGCGGTGTGCGCGTGTTCGCGCAGCAGGCGATCCATGCCGGCGCGGTCCGCCGACTGCCGATGGGCACGCAATACCTGCAGGCGCAGCTCACCCAATTGCGTCAATTCCAGCAGACATTTTGCTTTTGGCTCGGCAAACGAAGCCAGCCGTTCAAGCGCGCCGTGTATCAGCGATTGCTGCTCCTCGCGCAGCAGCGCGATAAACGCGCGCAGCGCTGCGCTTTCCCTGGCCAGATCGCGGCTGAGCGCCGCGGCGTCGAACTGCATGTTCAGGCCTTGTGTGCGTGGATCAGTTCCTGCACCGTTTTGAGCAGCCGGTCGGCCACTTTGTCGGCATCGACCTTGAAGTGTCCGTTCGCGATCGCCTGCTTGATTTCGGCGACCCGCGCCGTATCGACGATCGGCGTATCGGCAAACCCCTTCTCGATCGCCTGCAGGTGCGACGACAGCGAACTCAGTTGCACGCTGTCTGCGGCTGCCGGCGCGGCGCCGGCGGCGGGTTTTCTTGCCGCGCGTTCCGGCTCGTCGGGGATGGCCCCGGTGGTGATGGTCTTCAGACTGTTGTCGATCTTCATAGCTCATGTCCTCGCAGTGGGCTTCTACCCAGAGTCATAACGGACGCGCTGAGGCGAAACTTTAGCCCTTTCGCGCAATTTCGTTCTACCTCGTCATACAGCACGGCAGATTACCTGTAAGTAATTGATTACGAATCAATTAAAATCTAATTTCGACGATGCCGCCGGCGCGCGCGACGCCGCTTAACGTCTGGCCCGAGGCGGTGCGCACCTGGGCAATCTGGCCATCGTGCGCGTTATTGAGCGCTTTGCCGTCGGCGGAGACCCTGAAACCGCGGCCTGAGGAATGCACCACGACGGTCTGGCCCTGTTGCACCACCAGCGGCGCGCGCAGCAAGTCCTCGCGCAACGGCTGACCGGGCGCGAGGGCGGCCGTCGACGTTTTGCCCACCGCCTGCAGCGCATCGGTCAGCACGCCGGCCGGCAGTTGCGTCAGATCTCCGCTTTGCATCGAGATATCCGCTGGTGTCAGCGCCTGTCCCTGTTTCACCGGGCGCGCCGTCACCGCGTACTCGCCGTGGACCCTGACTTGCGCCGTCACATAGATATTCCAGGGCGTGGCGCCGCTGCAGCGCACGCCGAGCGAGGTGAGGCCCCATAACCGCGCGCCCGGCGGCGTGAAAACTTCCAGCGCGCCGCAGGCCGGCAGCACGCTGCGTGGATCAATCGCGCCGACCGTGTAAGTCACCGTGCCGGGCAGTCCCGCGGTTTGCGTGCGCAGGTAGTTCTCGACAGCCTGCTGAATGGCCAGCGGCTGCTGGCGTTCGCTGGCGAGCGCGGCGGGTTCTCTGCGGTCGTTCGCGTGTGCAGCGGGTTCACGGCGGTCGTTCGCGTGTGCAGCGGATTCTCTGCGGTCGTTCACCTGGGCGTGCGCCGCGGCGACACTGCATGCGGCGATCAGGAAAATTGCTGACAGCGGGCGGGCGCTTGGCATAGGTCATGTCCTGTCGGGCGAGGTTGCAAAATGACGGGAGCGCGCGCAACGCGGGCGGTGCGCAATGTTCCCGATAGGCCAGATTGTGCTTGAGGGGGCGCCGGCACAAGGGCTGGAATTAAGACCTATTCGGCCGCCTAATCGCACGATAGCGCGGCGCTGCACCTGCCTAAGATGGTGACCGTTGAATGGAACAGGGAATGCAACGTGAGCGATGCCAGCGTGACAACAGTATTAACGGCCGGGCGCGCAATTGCTTTAGCACCTGCGCGCCGGCGCTCGCGCCGCAAATAAATCATGGCCAACGCACTCGACACGTCGTTGCAATTTCACGTTGAAGCGCTCAATCTGCGCGCGCAGCGCCAGCAGGTGCTGGCGTCGAACATCGCGAATGCCGACACGCCCGGCTACAAGGCGCGCGATATCGATTTCAAAAAATCGCTGCAGGACGCGCTCGACGGCCGCGTGCCGACGCTGCCGCTCGCGCGCGCAGCGCCTGACCATCGCGGGCCCGGGCAGCGGGACGCCGCTTCCGGCGCGCTGCTCTACCGTACGGTCGTGCAGCCTTCGCTGGACGGCAACACCGTCGATATGGACGTCGAGCGCGCGCAGTTTGCGGAGAACGCGATCCATTTTGAAGCCAACCTCACGTTCATCAACAGCCAGCTGAAAGCCATGCTGGCGGCCATCCAGGGGTAAGCACAATGTCCTTGTTCAACGTATTCGATATCGCGGGCGGCGCGCTGACCGCGCAGTCGCAGCGCCTGAACACCGTGGCGAGCAACCTCGCCAACGCCGACAGCGCGACCGGGCCCGACGCCAAACCGTACCGCGCGAAACAGGTGGTGTTTGCAAGCGTTCCGCTCATGGGCGGGGCGGCCACCGGCGTGCGCGTGACGG
>JAYWDM010000003.1:0-2817 GCA_043779885.1 Betaproteobacteria bacterium
CGCGATTTCAATATCGACAGGAACAAGGCCGACGACCGTTATGCAAACTGGCTGCTGGAACTGCATCGCGATGGCCGGGTTTACGGCCTGCTGTTCAAGGGAGATGTCGCCGGATTCATCGCGCATAGCGGGGGAAAACTGGTTTTGCACGCGATGAGCCCGGCCTATCGCGGCAAACGACTGGCCAGGTTTTTCTGGAGCGGGGTGTGTCAGCACTTGTTCGAACAGGGCCATGCGGAAATTCAGAGTTCCATATCGTTCGTGAACATCGCCGTCATCAACCTCTATGCCACGCTTGGATTCAGCTTTCGCAAGCCGGTCGACGTCTATCACCGGATGGTGCCATGAGCTATGTCTATGTGCTGTGCACCGTGCTGCTGACGGTGTACGGCCAGATCGCCATCAAATGGCAGGTGCTCGAAGCGGGGCCGTTTCCCGCCGATCCCGCCGAAAAATTCCGGTTTCTCGCGCGCCTGCTGCTTAATCCGTGGGTGATCAGCGCGTTTGCCGCGGCGCTGCTGGCGTCGGTATCGTGGATGGCGGCAATGACGCGCCTCGAGCTCTCGCACGCCTATCCGTTCATGAGCCTCGCCTTCGTGCTGGTCATGCTGTGCAGCGCCTGGTTTTTCAGCGAACCGATAACCCCGCTCAAGGTGGCCGGCATCCTGCTCGTGATGCTGGGACTCATCGTCGGGAGTCAGGGTTGAAGGTTTGCCCGCGATGCGCGACGAACTTCGAGCATGCCGGCTGGCATTGCGAGTCCTGCGGATACGCGCCGCCGCTGATCGCGGGCTTTCCCGCGTTCGCCCCCGGGCTGGCCACGGGCAATGAGGGCTATGACCCGTCTTACTTTGCGCGTTTGTACGCGCTCGAAGCGCATAACTACTGGTTTCGCGCACGCAATGCGTTGCTGACGTGGGCGCTGCGCCGGTATTTCCCAGAAGCACGCTCGTTTCTCGAAATCGGTTGCGGCACCGGTTTTGTACTCGCCGGCGTCGCCCGCGCCATGCCGCAACTGGCTCTTCACGCCAGCGAGATGTCAAGCAGCGGACTGCCGTTCGCGGCGCAACGGGCGCCGCGCGCCGAGTTATTTCAAATGGATGCCCGCGCGATCCCGTTCGTCGATCATTTCGGCGTGATTGGTTTGTTTGACGTGCTCGAGCATATCGAAGAGGATGTTACCGTGCTGGCGCAGGCCCACCGCGCGCTGCGCCACGGTGGCGGTATCTTGATTACCGTTCCGCAGCACCGGTTCTTGTGGAGCCAATACGATGAGCACGCGCACCACGTGCGACGGTATGCGGCGCGCGAACTGCACGACAAAGTGCTGCATGCGGGGTTCCGCATCGTGATGATGACGTCGTTTGTGTCATTGCTGCTGCCGCTGATGATGCTGTCGCGCTGGATGCAGAGAAAGCCCGCGGCGGACTACGACGTGCTGGCCGACCTGCGGGTTGGCGGCATCACCAATTTCGTGCTCGAATCGATACTCGCGGTCGAGCGCGCCCTGATCCGCATGGGCGTGCGGTTTCCCGCCGGCGGCTCCTTATTGCTGGTCGCCAAGCGTAATTAGGAGCAGTCTCAAAAACCGTTTGGAGCCGCAGATAAACGCAGATAAACGCAGATAAAAATCCAGGGTTGCCCTCTAGCCGACGTTAAGTCCTTTGGCCTTATCTGCGTGTATCTGCGTTTATCTGCGGCTAGATGTTTTGTTCAGGCTTTTGAATTGTTT
The DNA here is from genome assembly GCA_043779885.1 of Betaproteobacteria bacterium. GTDB lineage: Bacteria > Pseudomonadota > Gammaproteobacteria > Burkholderiales > SG8-41 > PALSA-1004. The sequence continues at coordinate 1,733 of JAYWDM010000003.1, forward strand.
TATTTGGGTTTATCTGCGGCTGGTTGCCGTTTTGTATTTTCGAGATGGATTCTGGCGTATGACTATGAAAATCCCATTTAACAAACCCACCGCCGTCGGCGCTGAACTCGCCAACATCGCCGATGCGCTTGAACGCGGGCATCTGTCCGGCGACGGCTATTACACCAAGCGCTGCCATGCGTGGCTCGAGCGGCGGCTCGGCTGCCGGTCCGCGCTGCTTACGCATTCGTGCACTGGTGCCCTCGAGATGGCGGCCATTCTGTGCGATCTCGCGCCGGGCGACGAAGTGATCATGCCGTCTTACACCTTTGTATCGACGGCAAACGCTTTCGTCCTGCGCGGTGCGGTGCCGGTGTTCGTCGACGTGCGGCGCGACACGATCAATCTCGACGAAAGGCTGATCGAGGCCGCCATCACGCCGCGCACCCGGGCGATCGCGGTCGTGCATTACGCCGGCCTCGCGTGCGAGATGGACGCCATCATGGCCATCGCGCAGCGCCATAACCTGCTGGTGGTCGAGGACGCCGCGCAGGCGCTGCTGTCGACCTACAAGGGCCGCAATCTCGGCACGCTCGGCCACTTCGGCTGCTTCAGCTTTCACGAGACCAAGAATCTTCTGAGCGGCGAGGGCGGTGCGCTCATCGTCAACGACGAACGCTTCGTCGAACGCGCTGAAATCGTGCGTGAGAAAGGCACCAACCGCAGCCGCTTCCTGCGCGGTGAAGTCGACAAGTACACCTGGGTCGACATCGGTTCGTCCTATCTGCCGAGCGAACTGATAGCGGCATTTCTCGATGCGCAGCTTGCGCATGCCGACGCCGTGATTGCGCGCCGGCGCGCGGTGTGGGGGCGCTACCATGCCGGACTTGCCGAACTCGCGTCGCTGGGCGCGCTCGAGTTGCCGGCCGAGGCGCAGCCCGACCGCGCCGCCAACGGCCACATATTTCATTTGCTGACCGACCAGCTGGCGACGCGCATGGCGCTCGCCGCGCACCTGAAGACCAACGACATGCTGTCGGTATCGCATTACGTGCCGTTGCACTCATCGCCCGCCGGGCGAAAATTCGGCCGGGCGAGCGGCAGTT
>JAYWDM010000004.1:0-2812 GCA_043779885.1 Betaproteobacteria bacterium
GTGTCGTGCAAGGTGTCGAAGTACACAAGATTGGCGCCGGCGGCCCGCAGAGCGTCGATATCGCCCGGATAGTAGAAACCGAACGCGGCGTCGCGCGCAATGCCTATGCGTACTGACGGTCCCTGCCTGCCGCGCGCCGCCGGCGGCGCCAGTGGCGCCGGTAATTGCGCGGCCTGCCCCGCGATCGCCAGCAAGCGTTCAAGATCGACCTGCGCGGCCACGCGTTTCGCGATGGCATCGACGCGCGCGCCAGCGGTCTGCGCCTCGTTGCTGGGAACGAGGCCGAGATGGCGCTCGCTTATCGCCATGCGTTCGTCGTGCTGAATCGCGCCCAGCACCGGCACGTCGGTGTAATGCTCGATTACCGCGCGCAATTTCGCTTCGTGCCGCGGGCCGCCAAGCTGATTCAGGATCACACCCGCGATGCGGATGTTCGCATCGAACGCCTGATAGCCGAGTATCAGCGGTGCAATGCCGCGCGTCATGCCGCGCGCATCGATAACCAGGACCACCGGGGTCGCGATCAACGCGGCGAGCGCGGCATTGCTGTTGCTGCCATCCAGGTCGAGGCCGTCGTAGAGGCCCTTGTTGCCTTCGATGACCGCGAGATCCGCGCCACGCGAGCGCAGCGCCAGTTCGTGGCGAATCTCGTGCTCGCCCATCAGGTACGCATCGAGGCTGTAGCAGGGCCGTCCGGCAGCCAGCGCAAGCCACAGCGGATCGATGTAGTCAGGTCCCTTCTTGAACGGCTGCACGGCGTGCCCGCGCGCGCGCAAAGCCGCGCAAATGCCGATACACACGGTGGTCTTGCCTGACGACTTATGCGCCGCCGAGATGAAAACGCGGTTCATGCCCTGCCCGTATCAATGTCGTCGTCCGCCAGGCTGCGCGGCAGGAACGGCAGCACCTTGAGTGCGATGGCGGTGAGAACCAGCGCCAGCGCGATTCCGCCGGCGCCCAGCGCGATTTCCGGCAGGCTCGGCGCGTAGGCGGCGACCGCGCCGTCGAAAAAGCTGCTGCTGACCGCTTTGCCGGGGAATATGACCAGCGGATAGGCCTGGCCGCCAATGATGATGACGTAAAGCTGCGCGAGGCCGCCTGCAATCACACAGACGGCCGCTGCCGCAACGGCCGCGCGTGACCGGTTCGAAACCGGGTGGAACAGCAGCGCCAGCGGCAGCACCCCGCCGATCAGCACCTGGCCCACCCAGAACAATGCCGTGTAGATTCCGCCGTCGACGAGGATAAAGCGCTCGAAGTCATGCTGCCGGGAAAAATAAATATTGGTCAGGTGATAAATCAGGACTAAATACATGACCGCCGCCACGAATTGGCCGAGCAGGGTCTTCAGGCGCAGCACTATGACGCCGCCCAGCGGACGGCCGGCGCCGCTGCACGCGGTCATCAGCACCAGAATAAATACCGCGAGACCGAACGAGAACGACATAATCACGAACATCGGCGCATAAAGCGCGCTGTCATAGGCCTCCCGCGCCACCAGAAAACCGAATATGCAACCGGTGCCGGTGGTGAGGATCAGCCGCCACAGGAACGCAATGAGGCCGAGCGGCCGCGCGTAGTCGTTCATGCGCCGCTCCAGCATCATCCACAGATAAGCGGCCACGATCGCGATGAATCCGGTGTAGAGAAAAATATTCCACGCAAAAATCGACTTGAAATTGTAATGCGTCATCGCCACGATCAAGCGGTCGGGACGCCCGAGATCGAGCACCAGCACCGCCAGTCCGCCGGTGAGCAGCGTGATCGCGAGCAGGCCGGAGAGCCGCGCCAGCGGCTTGTAGGCGTCGCGTCCGAACACCGATGCAATCGAAGCGACGTTGAGCGCGCCCGACGCGGCCACGATCAGGAACACCGCGAACACATGCGGCATGCCCCACACGACCTGATTGCTCATGCCGGTCACGTAGTGGCCGTTGTGTTCCATGAACCAGGCGGCCCCGAGCCCGCCCGCAATGACGGCGCCGAGCAGCGCAAGCAGCGCGAAAAAGCCCGCGCTGCGTCCGTCGATCTCCTGGTGGTGTACGTTTGCCATCGTTTGCGCGGCGCTAGAGCCCCTGGTAACGCACGCCGGTGTTGAGCGCGAGGTTTGCCCGCAATTGGCTCGACGGCTCGCGGTTCAGGCGCTGACGCAGTTCTCCGGCAGCGTTGTTGAGGTCGCCGAACACCATGGCTTTGCCGCCGTCCCGGGTGCAGGCCTCGACACACGCGGGCTGCTCGTCACGATCGATGCGGTGTACGCAGAGCGTGCACGACTCGACCGTGCCTTTGCCGCGCGGCACGTCCGGTTTCTGGCCGGTGACCGTCTCGTGGACGAAGGAACGCGCGCCATACGGGCACGCCATCACGCAGTAACGGCAGCCGATGCAGGAATGCTTGTCCACGAGCACGATGCCGTCCGCGCGTTTGAACGAAGCGCCGGTCGGGCACACGTCCACACACGGCGGATGTTCGCAGTGCTGGCACATGAGCGGCAGCGTCTGCGCGTGTCCGGTGCGTTTATCGCTCACGTTTACCTTGCGTATCCACTGCGCATCGGTCGCCGGGCGTCCGTTCCCCGTTACACCGTTCTCGGTGTGACAGGCGGTGACGCACACCTCGCAATCCGTGCAGCGCGTGGTGTCGATCAGCAATCCCCAGCGCTTGAGCGTGGAGGCGGCCTCCTCCGGCGAACGCGCCTGCACCAATTCAATCAACCTTAAGCCCGGCGTGATCGCCGCGCCGGCCAATGCGGCTATGCCCAGACCGATAAAATCGCGCCGCTCGAGGCTCATGGCGCTCTGCCTTCGCCCCG
>JAYWDM010000005.1:0-2810 GCA_043779885.1 Betaproteobacteria bacterium
GGCGGCGCGGACATCCGCGATACCGGTTCAGATCAGCCCGCGCTCCGCAAACGACAAAACCCCGCTCCCGGCGACGATGAAATGATCAAGCACCCGCACATCGATGAGCGCCAATGCCTGCTTCAGCGCCTGGGTCAGCGTTTCGTCGGCGTGGCTGGGTTCGGCAACACCGGAAGGATGATTGTGCGCAAAAATTACCGCACCGGCGTTGTAATGCAGCGCGCGCTTGACCACTTCGCGCGGATAAACGCTGGTCTGCGTCAAAGTGCCGCGAAACAGCTCTTCGCTTTCGATCACGCGGTTTTGCGCATCGAGAAACAGCACGAAGAACACTTCGTGCTGCAGCGCCTGCAGCTTCAGGCGCAGAAATTCGCGCACTGCCGAAGGCGAACTGAGCGCATTGCCGTTGACAAGTTTTTCCTTGAGCGCACGGCGCGCCATCTCCATGACTGCCTGCAACTGCGCGTATTTCGCCGGCCCCATGCCGGGTATCTCGCACACGTCCCGCTCGCTTGCGCTGCATAACGCGGAGAGCGAACCGCACCGTATCAGGAGTTCGCGCGCCAGATCGACGGCGCTTTTGCCGTTGACGCCGATGCGCAGAAAAATCGCCAGTAGTTCCGCATCGGATAGCGCATCCGCACCCCTGGCCAGCAGTTTCTCGCGCGGCCGCTCAGCGACCGGCCAATCCGGAATTGCCACGCCAGCCTCCTGACCGAAGATTCAATAATCTGCTTAACGCAGCCGGCGGGTGCGGGTTTATAGGCCTAAAGTAATAGCAATGCCGCGGGCAACTTCCCTTCACGCATGGCACGGCGCGTGCCATGAGCGGTTTTGCCGCCGGGATAAATGGTTTACACTCTTGCGCTCGCCTTACGGAAACGGTTGAATCAATGGCGGAAATATCACGCGCACGAATCGTGCTCGGCATCACAGGCGGTATCGCTGCGTACAAGGCAGCGGAACTCGTGCGACTGCTGGTAAAGGACGGCGTTGAAGTGCAGGTCGTCATGACGCAGGCGGCATGCGGCTTCATTACGCCCGCGACCCTGCAGGCGCTCTCCGGCAGGCCCGTATTTACCGACATGTGGGATTCCCGCGTGCCTGACAACATGGCCCATATCGCGCTGTCGCGCGGCGCGAGCGCAATCGTGGTCGCGCCGGCATCGGCCGATTTTCTCGCCAAGCTCGCCCATGGGCTCGCCGACGATCTGCTGTCAACGCTGTGCTGCGCGCGCGAATGTCCATTGCTGGTGGCGCCCGCCATGAACCGCCAGATGTGGGACAACCACGCGACCCGGCGCAATGTCGCCCAGCTCGCGCGCGACGGCGTCACCGTGCTGGGGCCTGCGAGCGGCGATCAGGCGTGCGGCGAAACCGGCATGGGCCGCATGCTTGAAGCGCATGAGATACACGCGGGGATCAATTCGTTCCTCCAGCCCAAACTGCTCGCCGGCGCCCGTGTGCTCATCACCGCCGGGCCGACGTTCGAAGCGATCGATCCCGTGCGCGGAATTACCAACCGAAGTTCCGGCAAGATGGGTTATGCGATCGCGCAGGCGGCGATCGACGCCGGCGCGACGGTCACGCTGGTGACGGGGCCGGTCCATCTCGATCCGCCCGCCGCGGCCCGTGTCGAACGCGTGCAAAGCGCCAATGAAATGTTCGACGCCGTGAAGAAACATGTGCAGACCGATATCTTCATTGCCGTCGCGGCGGTCGCCGATTACCGGGTCGACAAGGCGAGCCGCCAGAAGATCAAGAAAACGGACGCCAATCTGGAATTGAAGCTGGTGCCTAACCCCGATATCCTGGCGTGGGTCGCGGCACTGCCCAAGCCGCCGTTCTGCGTCGGCTTCGCCGCGGAAAGCCACAAGCTCCAGGAGTTCGCCGACGCGAAGCGGCGGAAAAAGAAAGTGCCGCTGATGGTCGCCAACATCGCGCAGGATGCGATCGGCGCGGACGACAACGAGATCACGCTGCTCGACGACGGCGGCACACGCACCCTGCCGCGCGCATCCAAGACCGAGCTCGCGCACCAGCTCATCACCTGCATCGCCGAACTCTATCAGGGCAGGAAAAAGAAAAAAGCGTAGGCGCCAGGGACGCGAAGGCCGCAAAGGCAGAAAACCGGCATGTTCCGCTTCCGAAGAACGCCAATACCCGTTTATTTTCCCCTGGTTTTTCCTCTTATTAGTGTTCCTTCGCGGCAAGGCTGTAACTTCAGATGAAAAAACTCGACGTAAAAATCCTCGATCCGCGCCTGCGCGATCACCTGCCCCATTACGCAACTGCCGGCGCGGCGGGACTCGATCTGCGCGCATGCATCGACAGTCCGCTCACGCTCGCGCCCGGCCAGACGGAACTGGTGCCCACCGGCATGGCAATTCATCTCGGCGACCCGGGGCTTGCCGCGGTGATCCTGCCGCGCTCGGGGCTCGGCCACAAGCACGGCATCGTGCTTGGCAACCTCGTCGGGCTGATCGACTCCGATTATCAGGGCCAGATCTTCGTATCGACATGGAACCGCGGCAGCGCGCCGTTCGTGGTGAATCCGCTGGAACGGCTCGCGCAGCTTGTGATTGTCCCGGTCGTGCAGGTCGAATTCAATATCGTGGATGATTTCGCGCAAAGCGCGCGCGGCGCCGGCGGCTTCGGCAGCACCGGGAAGGCCTAGCCATGAAAGCGCGACGCGCGATTGATGCGTTAAGGCAGGACGCGATCAAAAGCGGCATCGAATCGATGCGAAAACTTCTGCTATTGCTGGCCCTGTCCGTCTGCTACGCGCACGCGTATGCGGATGCCGCGCT
>JAYWDM010000006.1:0-2807 GCA_043779885.1 Betaproteobacteria bacterium
TCAGGCGCCGCCTCGATCAGTGCGCGCGCGAACGGAATTGCGTCGAGATACGGCTTGCCGGTCGCCGAAATGCGCTCGGGGCCGCTGACCTTGATCCAAGCAAGTTCGTTCTTCATCAGTTCGAGCAGAAGCCGGAAAGGCTGCTGTTCCAGTCCGTGCTGCGCCTGCGCGCGGCCCATGTGGTCGATGATGAACGGCACCTCGAGGCGATTGAGAAAATCGCGGTAGGTGAGCAGGTCCTCGGCGTCGAGGTGCAGTTGCAGGTGCCAGCCGAGGGGTGCTACGCGCGCGGCGACACTTTCCACCACTTGCAGATCGGGCGCGCCGCCAAGATGGGCGACGAAATTGAAGCGCGTGCCGCGCACGCCGTTCGCGTGCAGGCGCTCCAATTCTGCGTCTGTCACGTCCTTGCCGACCATCGCGACGCCGCGGATCGTATTGTTTGATGACGCGATTGCGTCGAGCATCGCGCTGTTGTCGGTCCCATGGCAGCTCGCCTGCACCAGCACCGCGCGCGAAAAGCCGAGAAATTCATGCAGCGCGGCGAGGGTTTCCTTCGGCGCGTCGGGCGGCGTGTAGCTGCGGTTGGGCGCGTACGGAAAACGCGCGCCCGGGCCGAACACGTGGCAGTGCGCGTCGCATGCGCCGGGCGGCAGCAGGTATTTCGGTTTGACCGGATTGGGATCGGGGGCGAGGATGGTTTTCATTGGTCAGGGGCCTTTTTCTCCCGCCACGACATACGACCACAGCGCTTCGATGTCGTCGGAATGCAACTGGCCGCGCCACGGCGGCATTGCGTTCTTGCCGTTGGTCACGGAGTTGATGAAACGCGCGCGCTGGTCGGGCGGAAATGTTTTGAGGTTGAAAAGTTCCGGGTTGCTCATGCGTTCGCCGTGACACGGCGTGCAGTACTCGGCGAAGGTCGCCGCGCCGCGCTGGATTTGTTCCTGCGCAAAGGGCGGGCTTTGCGCCGCGGCGGGCGCAATCGCCCATGCCGCGGCAATCGTCAGCGCGACTTTCAATCGTGACCGCATCAATCCGGCATCAACGCAAACGTCCACATCGAACCGCCGGTCGGCACCGTGCCCTTGGCCATGCGGCGCGCGGAATTGCCGGCGAGCCCCGACGCGATGCTCACGTATTGACGGCCCTTGTGCATATAGGTGACCGCCGTGGCGTTGATGGACGAACTGGTCTGGAATTCCCACAGCGTCTGGCCGGTGGTTTCGTCGAGCGCGATGAATTTGCCGTTGACGTCGCCGGTGAACAACAGGCCGCCGCCGGTGGCAAGCATGCCCGCGGAACTCGCGCGCTCGACGAGCGGAATTTCCCATTTCTTGCTGCCCGAAACCGGATCCATCGCAATGTGATGGCCGACGATTTCACCCGGCTGCACGACGTACTCGCGGGTCGTCACGCCCGTCGAGCGCCCGCCAATTTTCTGATTCGCGGGCACCGGCGCGAGCTTGACGATGCGTCCGATCTGCCAGCTGCTGGTATAGATCAGGCCCGTATCGGGGTTGAACGCCACGGGCACGGCGTTGACGCCGCGTTGCGGGTAAATCGTCACTTCCTCGCCCTTGTTGACCAGCTTGTCGTGCAGATCGGTCAAAACCGGGCGACCGGTTTGCAGGTCGATATGGCTGGCCCAGTTGACCCTGGTGAACGGATGCGCCGCGAGCAGCTTGCCGTTGGTGCGGTCCAGCGTATACATGAAGCCGTTCTTGTTGACCTGAAACATCACCTTGCGCGGCCGGCCTTCGAACAGGATGTCGGCCAGCACCGGTTCATCGGTGGCGTCGACGTCATACACATCGTTCGGCGTGTATTGATAATGCCAGGCGATCTCGCCGGTTTTCGGGCGTATCGCCAATACGCTGCTGGCGTAAAGACTGTCGAGGCCGCCGCGCAGGGCGGGATTCCACGGCTCTGCGTTGCCGGTGCCCCAGTAGACAAGATCGAGTTCAGGATCGTAGGCGCCGCCGCGCCACGTCGGCGCGCCGCCGTACTTGTAGGCGTCGCTGTCCCCGGGCCAGGTTTCCGAACCCGGCTCGCCCGGCGCGGGTATGGTGTTACGGCGCCACAGGTGCTTGCCGGTGTCGGGGTCCCAGCCGTTCAAAAATCCGCGTGTCGTGAATTCGCCGCCCGCCATGCCGGTGATCAGCACGCCGTTGGCGACGAGCGGCGCGCCGGTCGCGGTATAGCCCTCCTTGTACTCGGCGAACTTCTGCTTCCAGATCTGCTTGCCGGTTTTCATGTCGAGCGCCAGCACGTGGTTGTCGAGCGTGATGCGGAAGAGTTTGCCGTTATAGATGGTCGCCGTGCCGCGGCTGATCACCCCGCAGCAGGCCTGCGCGGCGGCTTCCGGCGGCCACTCGGCTTCCGTGCGCCACAGTTGCCGGCCGGTCGCCACGTCGATGGCGAACGTCCATTTGGCATTGATCACGTACATCACGCCGTTGTAAATCGTGGGCTGCGCGGTCTCGCCAAAATCATTCATCAGGCTCATGCTCCAGATCGGCACGAGGCGCTTCACATTCGACTTGTTGATCTGTTGAAGGGCGCTGTAATTTTTGAGGTCATAGCCCATGCCCTGGGTGGTCACGTTTTCGGTATTGTTGTTCCTGTTGAGCAGTTCTTCGGCGGTCTGCGCGATGCCCAGCGCGCACCAAGAGTACAGGCAGATAGCCAGTATTGTTTTCATGATCTCCCCTTTGTGTAATCACTGCGCGCGGGATATTGCTTCGTGTCGCCGACGAGCGCGCGGTAACATGCGTATTCTTGCAGCTGTACTTCCTTAACAACTT
>JAYWDM010000007.1:0-2806 GCA_043779885.1 Betaproteobacteria bacterium
ATGAACCAATTGCTGACCTGCGCTGCGCAACTGGCGGCGGTCCATGAATTTTTCGGGGAACTGGCCGGTTACGGCCAGCGGCTTACTTATGTTGAGGAACTCGCGGCATGATGATGAACGAGAATGAAATGGCGCGCTTCGTGCGCAAAGCCATCGAAGGCTACTTCAAGGACCTGGACGGGGAGAAAGCGCGCGGCGTCTACGACATGGTGATCAACAGCGTGGAAAAACCGCTGCTCGAATCGGTGCTGCACAAGTTGCGCGGCAACCAGTCGCACGCAGCACAGGTATTAGGCATCAATCGCAACACGCTGCGCAAGAAAATGAAAGCCCATGGCATTACGTGACAGGATCGAAGCGCCGCGATTCCGCGATCGACTTTAACCGGCCGCGCCCGGTCGCCGCGAATTTCGCTTCCTGCATACTGAATCCTGCCGTCCATGGCTGTCATCAAAACCGCGCTGATCAGCGTCTCGGAAAAAACCGGGATTGTTGAGTTCGCGCGCGGCCTGGCCGGCTTCGGCGTTGCCCTGCTCTCCACCGGGGGCACGGCAAGTCTGCTGAGGGACAGCGGCGTCAGCGTCACCGAAGTTTCGGCGCACACGGGCTTCCCGGAGATGCTTGATGGCCGCGTCAAGACGCTGCATCCCGGGATTCATGGCGGGATCCTGGCGCGCCGCGATATTCCCGCGCATGTCAGCGCGATCGCCGCCGCCGGCATCAGCACCATAGACCTGGTGGTCGTCAACCTCTACCCTTTCGGCCAGACTGTTGCGCGTCCCGGCTGCACGCTCGAAGAGGCGATCGAGAACATCGATATCGGCGGACCCGCGATGGTGCGCAGCGCGGCCAAGAACTACGCGCATGTCGCGGTGATTACCGATCCCGCGGACTATGCGCCGGTACTTGACGAAATGCGCTCGGCAAACGGCGCGGTCGGCCACACCACGCGCTTCAAGCTCGCGCAAAAGGCGTTCTCGCACACGGCGGCATATGACGGCACGATCAGCAATTACCTGACCGCGCTTGGCGCGGATGGCGCGCGCAGGACTTTTCCGCAACGGTTGAATCTCAGCTTCGGGCTGATGCAGGCGCTGCGTTACGGCGAGAACCCGCATCAGGACGCGGCGTTCTACCAGGACCTCGATCCGGCGCCGGGCAGCCTCGCGCGTTATGCGCAGCTGCAGGGGAAGGAACTGTCCTACAACAACATCGCCGACGCCGACGCGGCATGGGAGTGCGTAAAGACTTTCAATACCGGGGACGGCCAGGCCGCGTGCGTGATCGTGAAGCATGCGAATCCGTGCGGCGTGGCGATCGCGGCCACCGCGCTCGATGCCTACCGGCTCGCATTCGCGACCGATCCCACGTCGGCGTTCGGCGGCATCATCGCTTTCAATTGCGAGCTCGATGCGGCGACCGCCAGCGCGGTGGCCGAACAGTTTGTCGAAGTGCTGATCGCGCCCAGGGTATCGGCGGGTGCCCGCGAGGCGCTCGCAAGCAGGCAGAATGTGCGCGTGCTCGAAGTATCTTCGGCGGGAAGCGCGAACCCGCCCTCACCCCAGGCCACTGTGCCTGAGGGCGAGGGGAACTTCGTGAACGCGTTGCGTTGTGATTACAAACGCGTGGGCGGCGGACTGCTGGTGCAAACGCCGGACGCTTTCAACATCAGCGCGGCGGACCTGAAAGTCGTGACGAAAGTGCAGCCGACGCCGCAGCAGCAGGACGATCTCATGTTTGCGTGGCGCGTTGCCAAGTTCGTGAAGTCCAATGCCATCGTATTTTGCGGCGGCGGCCGCACGCTCGGCGTTGGCGCCGGTCAGATGAGCCGTGTCGATTCGGCGCGTATCGCCGCGATCAAAGCGGGGAACGCCAATCTGTCGCTGGCAGGTTCGGTGGTGGCGTCGGACGCGTTTTTTCCATTTCGCGACGGCCTCGACGTCGTCGCCGCCGCGGGCGCCACCGCCGTGATACAGCCGGGCGGGAGCCTGCGCGACGAGGAAGTTATCGCGGCCGCCGACGAGCATGGCATCGCGATGGCATTCAGCGGGCACCGGCACTTTCGCCATTAGGCGAGTGAAGGGTGAAGGGTGAAAAGTGAAGGGTGAAAAGTGAAGGATGAAGAGAACAAAACCGCAACGATTTACGTGCGGCACATGTGCCGTTGTTTCTTCCCCTTCACCCTTCACCCTTCACGCCTTTACATATGAAACTCCTCGTCATCGGCGGCGGCGGGCGCGAGCACGCGCTGGCGTGGAAGCTCGCCCGCTCCCCCCGCGTGTCCAAAGTATTCGTCGCGCCGGGCAATGCCGGAACCGCGTGGGAGGAGGGCGTCGAAAACGTTGGCCTTACCGATCACGCCGGACTCATACAGTTCGTCAAAAACGAGCAAATCGCGCTGACCGTGGTCGGACCCGAAGCGCCGCTCGCCGCTGGTATAGTCGACGCGTTTCAGGCCGCGGGACTCAGTATCTTCGGCCCGACGCGGCGCGCGGCGCAACTCGAAAGTTCCAAGGATTTTGCGAAAGCTTTCATGCTGCGCCATCGCATTCCGACTGCCGCATACCAAACGTTTGCGGACGCGCGCGCGGCGCACCAATACGTCGATCGGCGCGGCACGCCTGTCGTAATCAAGGCCGATGGCCTGGCAGCGGGCAAAGGCGTGGTGGTCGCGACCACTGGCCAGCAGGCGCATGACGCAATCGACATGATGTTCGGCGGCAATGCGCTGGCGATTGCCCACAATGCGGCCGGCCCGCGCGTCGTCATCGAGGATTTCCTGGACGGCGAGGAGGCGAGTTTTATC
>JAYWDM010000008.1:0-2802 GCA_043779885.1 Betaproteobacteria bacterium
GCGTGACTTCCTACCACGACACGATCGACGAAGACCCGGACGGCGCGCTCGACCGCCTGTTCGACTGGGACGCGCCGGTCGAGGAAGGCGTCGATCAACAACGCATCGCCCGCTGGCTGCGGGTGTGCCTCGGTGAGCTGGATGCGGTCGAACGACAGACGCTGGTGCTGGCCTATGAACACGGGCTCTCGCATAGAGAACTCGCCTCGCATCTGCGCAAACCGCTGGGCACGATCAAGACCTGGATCCGGCGCGGCATGACCAATCTTCGCGACTGCGTCGAAAGTTGCCTGGGAGGCGGGCGATGAAACTGGTGCGCACCCCACAACTCGACGCCTTGTGCGGCGAGTACCTTCTTGGCAGTCTGCGCGGTCCGGCCAGGCGCCGCTTTGAACGCGCGCTGCGCGATGAGCCTCTGGTTGCGTTGCGCCATCAATACTGGCAGCGACTGTTCGCGCTGCGCTACGCGCCCGCGGTCGCGACCCAGCCTTCCGCCGCTGTCTGGAAACGGCTGGCGCGCGAACTCGACCTCGCGCGCTACCGGACGCCGTGGTTCAGACGCCTTTCCTTCTGGCAGGTCTGGGCAGGTGCGGCCACCACCGCGCTGGTACTGGCGCTATCGGTCAACATGCTGCAACCTCGCTTTGCGCCGCGGTTCGTCGATATCGCGCAACTGGCCGGCGCGGACAAGAACCCAGTGGTGACCGCGGGCTTGTCGGACGACCGCAAACAGCTGCACTTGCGCGCGGTGCGGCCGGTGGTCGCCGGCCCGCGCCAGAGTTACGAGGTGTGGCTGCTTCCGGAAAGCGGAGGCGCGCCGATTTCGCTCGCCGTGCTGGGCCAGCTCGACGCGCAGTTCGCGCTGCCGGCGGCGCATGCGTCGGGTATTCTCTCCGGCGCCAAACTCGCGGTTTCCGTGGAACCCGCCGGCGGTTCGCCCACCGGCGCACCCACCGGGCCGGTGATCCTGATCGGGGCGATCAGAATCTAACGGCCGATGCATATCACACCGGCGGTCGATGTTGTGCCCACGGGCGAACGCGCTCGAATGCGCGCGAAGCCTGCAGCACCCGCAGATCGCGATGCCGTCCCGCCACGATCTGCAGTCCGACCGGCAATCCGGCCGGCGTGAATCCGCACGGACAGGTCGCCGCCGGCAGCCAGGTGAGATTGAACGGATAACTGAACCCGGCCCAGCGCATCCAGTCCCATGGATGTTGTTCCCAGTGCGACGGCATCAGGTGATCGGCGGGAAATGCGGCGACCGACAACGTCGGCGTCAACAACAGATCGTAACGCTCGAACAGCGCGCGCACCTTGTCGTATAGCGCGAGCCGCTTCTCATCGAGCCGGCAGTATTCCGCGGCGCTGAATTTCATGCCGTGCTTCACCAGCGCGACCAATCCGGGGTCCATGCGGTCCTCCCATTCATCGAGCAAAGGACCGAGACGGCCGGTGAAGTTCGCCGCAAAATGCAGGTGCTCCATTTCGATGGGATTGTCCCAGCCCGGCTTGATCTCCTCGACTTTGCAACCGAGTTCCTCGAACGCAGCCGCCGCTGTGCGGACCGGCCCGGCCACTTCCGCATCGACCTGCAGATAACCGAGGTCCGAACTGTAGGCGACCTTCAGGCCGGCAATGCCTTCGTCGAGACGCCCGGCGTAATCGTCCGGCGGGGATTCGAGGCTGGCCATGTCGCGATCGTCGGGACCCGCCATCGCCTGCAACATCAGTGCGGCGTCGGCAACCGTGCGCGTCAGCGGTCCGACGTGCGAGATCAGGCCATTCGCCGGTGTCGGCCAATAAGGCACGCGCCCGTGCGATGGCTTGATGCCGTAAATGCCGCAGAACGCGGCCGGCATGCGCACCGAACCGGCGCCATCCGAGCCTTGATGAATCGGCCCGATCCCCGCCGCCGCACAGACTGCCGCGCCGGCGCTGGATGCCCCGGCATTCATGCCCTGCTTCCACGGATTATGCGTAATGCCGGTGAGCGGGCTGTTGCTGACGCCGCTCCAGCCGAATTCGGAGACCGTCGTCTTGCCGATCGAGATCGCACCGGCTGCGCGCAGGCGCTCGACGTGCAGATGGTCGAAATCCGGAATGCGATCGCGATGGATGTGCGATCCGGCCATAGTGCGCACCCCGCGCGTAAACGCGAGATCCTTGATGCTGGTCGGCACACCGTGCAGGATGCCCAATGGACGGCCTCGCATCACCGCATCTTCCGCCTCGCCGGCGGCTTTGATCGCGGCGTCGTATGTCGGCGTGCAGATCGCGTTGAGCCGTGGATTGAGGGCTTCGGCACGCGCGATCGTCTGGCGCATGACCTCCAGCGGCGAGACGGTTTTCTCCCTGATCATGCGGGTCAATTCGGCCGCCGGGATGAAACAGAGCTCGTGGCTCATGATTTTTCGCTCCAAGTCTGGCGCAATCGCCGAGTAAGATGGGCCGTTGAGCCTTCGCGAACTCGAGGTCCCGCTGTTAAGCGTCTGACGAACGAACCCGGCACCGACGGCTTCAGTCGATCGACGCCACCACCCGCCCGACGATGCTTCCCACCTTCAGTTGATCGAGCGTTCGGCTCACTTCCGAGAGCGGCCGCTTTTCGATCGGGATCGGTTTTATTTTCCCTGCGCGCGCCAGTGCGATGACTTCATTCAATTCGGCGACGTTGCCGACGCTCGATCCCTGGATTCTCCAAGCGCGTTGCACCACCAGAACGAGCGATACCGGGATTTCGCCGCCGTAAAGTCCCACCACGATCAGCTTTCCGCCTTTGCGCAAGGCGCCGAGCGCGAG
>JAYWDM010000009.1:0-2802 GCA_043779885.1 Betaproteobacteria bacterium
CGAAATTCGCCGATTTCATACGCAGCGAGACCGCCAGGTGGAGGGACGTTGCGAACCGTGCTAATGTCAGGCTGGAGTGATCGATACAGGAATTGTCCGTAATGTACGTGCCGGCGCATTTTGCAGAATCACGCATAGAAGTTCTGCACCAGTTCATACGCGAGCACCCGCTCGCGGTGCTCGTGACCTTCGGCGCGAACGGGTTGAACGCGAACCATATTCCCTTTGAGCTTGACCCCGGGCCGGCCCCTTTAGGAACGTTGCGCGGTCATGTGGCGCGCGGTAATCCGGTGTGGCAGGAGTTCGCAAAGGACGTCGAGGCGCTGCTCGTGTTCCAGGGCCCGCGGTTCTACATCTCGCCTGCCTGGTATCCGACCAAGCAGGAAAACGGCAAGGTCGTGCCAACCTACAATTACATTGTCGTACACGCTTACGGCCCGTTGCGGGTTATCGATGACCAGCCGTGGTTGCGCGGATTGGTCGAGCGGCTCACGAACCGGCATGAAGGCGCGCGCGCGGCGCCGTGGAAAATCACTGACGCTCCCGCTGACTATATCGAGAAGATGCTCGGCGCCATCGTCGGCATCGAAATCCCGGTTACGCGGCTCATCGGCAAGTGGAAAGCGAGCCAGAACCAGCCCGCAGTGAACCGCGCAGGCGTAATCACGGGACTGGGTGAAATTGCGGGCGCGGATGCCGCAACGATGGCGAGGTACGTCAAGCAGTCAATCGACTAGAAACGGTCGCAAAAACAGTTTGGAGCCGCAGATAAACGCGGATGAACGCAGATAAGTTCGAAAGGACTAAACGTCGGCTAGAGGGCAGCATTGGTTTTCTATCTGCGTTTATCTGCGTTTATCTGCGGCTGATTGTCGTTTCTTGTATTCTTGAGATGAGTTCTAGTGATCCCCTGGTCTTTCAAACGCGAGTGCAGCGACGGGTTATGATCGCGCGAGTCGGGCAGACCGTGTCGTTCCCTCCCGCTGCGCACGCGTGGGTTATGGATTCCACTGGTACGGATAGTCCATCTGCGCCGCGATGCGTTTGCGCGCCTCTGCGCCCGCCAATCCTTGTACCACATGCAGACCCAGGTCGAGCGCGGACGAAACGCCACGCGCGGTGATGATGTCTCCCTCGTCGACCACCCGTTCCTGAACCACCGTTGCACAGTAGGGTTCCAGTTCCTTGTATGCGCCCGGATGGGTGGTCGCGCGCCGGCCCTGAAGAAAGCCCGCCGCGCCGAGCAGCAGCGCACCCGTGCACACTGACGCCTTCAGCGGTATGAAGCGGGCGGTTTTCAGCCAATCGATAAAACCGGTGTCATGCTGGAGTTTGCGTGTGCCGAACCCGCCGGGCACGAAGAGCAAGTCGTATCCGCTGAGCGACCCGCCTGCGGTGTCGGCTTCAAGCCTGAGCCCGCGATCATCAACAACTTTGTGGGTCATCGCGCAGACGTGCCACTCGAAGTCGTCCATAATCTTCATTGACTTCAGGCGCGTGAGCGGGTCGTAGAACCCGATGAAGTCGAGAGCGGTCATGCCGTCAAACACTATGAAAGCAGCTTGCATCATTTCCTCACGTTACATTGTTGTGCCTGAACTCTGATTCATGCGTGAACGGCACGCCGCGGATTTCCGGAGAGATGGCGACTCTTCTGGCAAGGGCGAGTCGAGCATGCCGATCAGCCGCATGCCCTTATCCTTGGGCGACTGATATTCGAACCCGTGCCGTGACCCGTCAGCTCCCCGCGCCTGCTAAGTGCCGACACGATACTCACGGGTTACGCGGGCCACTTGCACGGAATATGACTCGTACCAGCGTTCGCGGCCGGCCTGCTGGGCAAGCACATGCTCGGGGTGCGCCTTCCAGTCGCGGATACTTTCTTCGCCAGGCCAGTACGAGAGCGCGACTTCCTCGCGGCCCTCGGTTACCGACTGGAACTCAAGACAACCAAACTGACCCAGGGCCAGATCACGCATGCGAGCGGCGACCTGCGCGTACTCGGCGTCAAGAACGCGAATCTTTGCGCGGAAGATTACGACGTGCATTGCAGCCTCCTTGCCACATGACGCCCGGTATCAGCGGCGGCGCGGAGCGCCGTCCGCCGCATCCCGTGGTCAGGCCGTCGCCCGGAAAAGGGGAAGGCAGGCCAACGCGATGTGTTCAATGTGACGATGGTCCGTACCACAGCAACCGCCCATGACGTTAAGGCGCCTTAACTGCCGATTCCTCAGGCCAGCATACTCGTGTCCGAGTTCGAACGGAATTCCCATGCAGGAAATCGAGAACGCATTTTTCACGATCGCCAGGGAGCGCGCGGGGGCGGTCATCCTTGCGCAAGACTCGATATTTACCCAGCACCGGCGCCCGATCGCGGAACTTGCAGCGAAACACCGGCTGCCGGTGATCGCTGCGATTCAGGAATTTGCGGAGGCGGGCGTATTGTTGAGCTATGGGCCGAGCTTCGCCGACATTTACCGGCGCGCGGCAACGTAAGTGGACAAAATATTCAAAAGCGCCAGGCCACGGGACCTGCCGGTCGAGCAACCCACGTTGTTTGAATTGGTCATCAACGGCAAGGCCGCGAAAGCATTGGGCCTTGGTATTCCGCAGTCGCTGCTGATCAGCGCGAACAAGGCGATCGAGTAGTCACGGCAACGACCGCTCTGAAGAAACGCGACATGAAGAAACGCGACTGCTGCAAATGATTTCCGCCAACGGTACAATGGCCACGCGAATCGCCGGCATCGCCACAGAAAAATGCCGGCCGCAACCTGCGGGAGCCGATAAATGCCGCTTACA
>JAYWDM010000010.1:0-2800 GCA_043779885.1 Betaproteobacteria bacterium
AGATTGACCGCGATGATGCCCGAAGGACGCGGCCGCGAGAACTCCGACAACGCGGTCTTTTTGACCGTGCCGTTGGCGGTCGCCATGAACAGGAAATGCGCATCGTCGAATTCCTTGACCGGCAGCACCGCGGTGATCTTCTCGTGTTCGAGCAGCGGCACCAGATTGACGACGGGCTTGCCGCGGCTGTTGCGGCTGCCCTGGGGCACGCTGTAAACCTTGAGCCAGTAGACGCGGCCGCGATTCGAGAAGCACAGGATGTAGTTGTGCGTGTTGGCGATGAACAGCTTCTCGACGAAGTCATCTTCCTTGGTGGTGGTCGCCTGCTTGCCACGGCCGCCGCGCTTTTGCGCGCGGTAATCGGCAACCGGCTGCGACTTCATGTAACCGCCATGCGACAGTGTCACCACCACTTCCTCGGGGGCGATCAGGTCCTCCATCGAAAGGTCCTGGGTGTCCTCGACAATCTCGCTGCGGCGCTCGTCGCCATACTGCTTCTTCATGTCGTCAAGCTCGCCGCTGATGATGCTCGTTATGCGCGCCGGCTTGGCGAGAATGTCGAGCAGGTCGACGATCTTCTCCATCACGTCCTTGTATTCGGCGACGATCTTGTCCTGTTCCAGCCCCGTCAGACGCTGCAACTGCATTTCCAGTATGCGCGTGGCCTGGCTTTCAGACAGCCGGTAACCGCCTTTCTGAAATCCGAATTCCGCCGCCAGCCCGTCGGGACGGGCCGCCGTCGGCTCGACTCTGGCGAGCATCTCCTCGACGAGCCCGGAACGCCACAGCCGCGCCATCAATTGCACCTTGGCCTCGGCGGGCGTCTGCGCGGCCTTGATCAGCGCGATCACATCGTCGACGTTGGAGAGCGCGACGGCCAGACCTTCCAGGATGTGGCCGCGTTCGCGCGCCTTCTTCAACTCGAAGACCGTGCGCCGCGTGACCACTTCCCGCCGGTGGCGCAGGAACGCGTCGAGCATCTGCCGCAGGTTCAGGAGGCGCGGCTGGCCGCCGACCAGCGCCACCATATTGACGCCGAAGCTGTCCTGCATCTGCGTCTCTTTGTAGAGATTGTTGAGGATGACCTCCGCCACCTCGCCGCGCTTCAACTCGATCACCGCGCGCATGCCGGACTTGTCGGACTCGTCGCGAATTTCGGCGATGCCCTCGAGCCGTTTTTCGCGCACCATCTGGCCGATCTTGATCAGCAGGTTGGCCTTGTTCACCTGATACGGAAGCTCGTCGATGACGATCGCCTGGCGGCTGCCCTTTTCCATGTCCTCGATATGCGCGCGCGCGCGCATGATCACGCGCCCGCGCCCGGTGCGCAGCGCATCCTTGACGCCCAGCGTGCCGTAGATGATGCCGCGCGTCGGGAAGTCCGGCGCCGGCACGATCTTGATCAGATCTTCTATGCCTATGTCAGGGTCGCCAAGCAGCGCCTGGCACGCGTCGACCACTTCGTTCAGATTGTGCGGCGGAATGTTTGTCGCCATGCCGACGGCGATGCCCGACGACCCGTTGATGAGGAGGTTGGGAATTTTCGACGGCATAATCAACGGCTCGTGTTCGGAGCCGTCGTAATTGGGGCCGAAATCGACGGTCTCCCGGTCGATATCCTCAAGCAGTTCATGGGCAATCCGCGCCATGCGGATTTCGGTGTAACGCATGGCCGCCGCGTTGTCGCCGTCGACCGAGCCGAAATTGCCCTGGCCGTCGATCAGCGGATAGCGCAGCGAAAAGTCCTGCGCCATGCGCACGATCGTGTCATATACGGCCGTGTCCCCATGCGGGTGATATTTACCGATCACGTCGCCGACGATGCGCGCGGACTTCTTGTAGGCGCGGTTCCAGTCGTTGGACAACTCATGCATTGCAAACAGCACGCGGCGATGCACCGGTTTGAGACCGTCCCGCACGTCAGGCAGCGCGCGCCCGACGATTACGCTCATGGCGTAATCGAGGTACGAGCGGCGCATTTCTTCCTCAAGGCTTACCGGGATGGTTTCTTTGGCGAATTGGTCCATGCAAACTCGGGTGATGTGACTGCGGGGGAATGCTTCGGAAGTAGCTGCGTAAAGCCGTTGATTCTAACATGCGGGCGCATCCGCAGTCACCGCTACAGTGACCGTAAAACCGGAATCGTTACTGCGCCAACCCGCCGCGGCGGCGTTTGGAAATGGCGCGCGAATATGTTATTATTCAAGAATATTTTTGATGGCGGCGGTCTTGGCGCCAAGCAGCGGGAAACGTGGAAATTTTCGAAGTGCGAACAGTGTTCGCAGTCATAAGGCAGGCGCCTGGTAAAAATAATATGCGCGCAATTCAAGCCAAACTAAGGAGCCGTTAACACATGAACCCGACATTGAGATTCGCGTTTGCAATACTGGCCGGCGTCGCCGCCATGCACCCCGCGCTGACCATGGCGCAGGTGAACAGCAGGAACCAGGGTTATCTCGTCGACCAGAACTTCAATGTCGTCACCGCGGTTGGCGGCACGGTTTGCGTGCGTACCAGCGACTGGACGCCGGCGCGCGCCGCGGCCGCCGAGGCAGTCGCCCAGTGCGACCCCGATCTTGCGCCGAAAAAGCCGGCTGCGGGTGGAGTGACGGCGCCGCCGCCGGTGGCGCCGTCACCCGCGCCGAAAGCCGCCGGCCCCGCGCCGCAAGCGAAACCTGAACCGGCCAAGCTGCTGCCGCAAAAAATTAACTTTTCCGCCGACGCGCTGTTTGATTTTGACCAGTCCGCCATCAGGCCTGAAGGCAAAGCCATGCTTGATGATCTCGCGCGCGTGCTGCAG
>JAYWDM010000011.1:0-2800 GCA_043779885.1 Betaproteobacteria bacterium
CCGCCTGGCGCGCGCGCGTGGTGGTTCAACCTGCACAAGTCAATCGGCATCACGCTCGCGCTGCTGATTCTGCTGCGCCTGCTGTGGCGTTTCGCGCACCGCGCGCCGCCGCTGCCGTCGACGATGCCGCACTGGGAGCGCCTGGCCGCGAAGGCAAATCACGCGCTGCTCTACATCTGCATGCTCGTGATGCCGGTGTCCGGCTACCTCGGCTCGTCGTTTACCAAGTATCCGGTTATCTACTTCGGCATGCGGCTTCCGCACTGGGGCTGGGATGCGCCGGCATTGAAAGAATTGTGCAGCCAGGTGCATTTCGTCACCGTCGTTATTTTCATCACGCTGATCGCGATTCACATCGCGGCGGCGATCAAGCACTGGCTGATCGATCGCGACGGCGTCGCGCAGCGCATGTGGTTCACGCGGTAGCGGGGACTACGCCATATCCATTGCAGCACGCGTAGCCCGGATGAATGAAATGAAATCCGGGGATAGTTTTATCCGTGCGAATTTCCCGGCATGCGCTGCGCTCCTTCCGGGCTACGTTAGCCTCATCGCGTAGACCGGACTGTCGACATGCCGGACCAGAATCGCGAGATCGATCGTGCCGTAAGAGGCAATGCGAAACCGGCCGAATGCGTGCGACAGATTGACGGGATATCGCGAGCGGCCGGCCGCATCCCTGATCGGCTGGAGCGTGTCCGCCGCGGGTGCGCAGGCATGCCAGGTCCATACACCGGCGAACTTGTCTGGCGCGCCGCCTGCCGCGATGCCGTAGAGGACTCCACCATCCAGCGGCGAGAAGTAGATGAGGCGGGCGACGTTCGGCGCGTATTGCATTGCGGCGCAGGGCCGCAGCGCGGGCCGGGTTCCCGCCGACCGGAGGAGGACGATCCCGCGCGCCGGATCCGCGGGATCGATCGCATACAACTCGTTTCGCGCATGCACTGACACGACGATGACGTCGCGGACGGGATCGATCTGCATCGCGTTGTGATTGGCGGCTCCCGGCAGCAGGTTCGGCAAGTGTTCGCTCCAGCGTCCGCAGGTGCCGTTAGCGTTGTCGCCGTCCGGACTGTAGCCGATGAAGGCATTGCCGCCGCCGTCGTCGCCGGAGTGTCCCCACAATACACGGCGCGCCGCGTCCCACGTGGTCCATCCGGCGGAATTGAGGATCGCCGCCGGGTGGCGCGGCCCATGCCGCCACTGCAATGTGTCAAGGTTGAAAAGATGCGGAATCGCAACGGCTTTTACATTCCGCCCCAGTTCCGTCTGGCCTTTGAGCAGGACGTAGTCGTTGCCCAACGGATCGTACTGCGCGTAATCGTACGTATGCGGAGGCAGCGGAGAACCGTCCGGGTAAATCGAGTCGGGGTAGCGCGCGCCCGTGCCGTAATCGCCGGTGCGGCCTGACACGTAGCCGTCCGCAAGTCTGCGCCATTCCCGGGTGGCCAGATCGAACGCATGGACATCCGAACCGAAATAATCGTCGTGCCCGCCACCGAACAGAACCATGGAACCGGCGGCGCCCAGGCGTGACGCGTAGACCGCGCTGTTCCACGCCTCGGTGATCGCGCTGAATCCGGCATTGCCATGCCACGGCGGCCAGGGTTCGCGTCCCCAGGCCCGGCGCAGACGCTCTTTGACCGTGCGTGCCGGATTCAGCCGCGGATCGCGTGCCGGATCGTTATCGAGGAGGTAGCGCGTTCCGGGCGCAGTCGCCGCCAGTTCAAGGTCGGGACGATCGCCGGAGAGCGCATACCAGCGATGCAGGCCCATGCGTTCGACCCACATCGGGATTGCGCGCGTCATCGACGGCATTTTCACCCGCTTTATCCCCAAAACCGCGGTTCAGCCACGGCAACACGCGGAAGCACACGCACGAACAACCAGCTATATGGTCATAGCACGTTACCCGGAAAGTGGCGCTTTGCGGAGCCAATTTGGCTTTTTTCTTGCCGTGCCTTTCCGTGTGTTTCCGTGGCCAACCGCGGTTTCCGGTCTTATTGAATTACCACACCCCACGGCAACTCGCCGACCGCAATATCGGTGATTTTTTGATTCGTCCCGGTGTCGATGACGGAGACTGAATTCGACCTGCCGTTCGCGACATAAAGTTTTTTGCCGTCCGGCGTGACCGCCATGTTCCACGGGCGGCGGCCGACGGGAATCGTCGCGATCACGGTGTCGTTGGCGGTATCGATTACGGAGACGGTTCCATCCGTGCCGTTTGAAACGTACACGCGCTTGCCGTCCGGCCGCACGGCGATGCCGTTCGCGCGCTGGCCTGCCTTGATCGTTTTGAGCACCGTTTGTCTGGCGGTATCGATCGAGTAGACCAGATGCGCTTCTTCCGCCGCCACGTACGCGCGGCTCGCGTCCGGCAGAAAACCGATGCCGCGCGGGCGCTGGCCGAGCGTGATCGACGCGACCTGTTTTTGCGCGCGCGCATCGATGATGTCGACGACATCGCTGTCCTCCGCACTCACGTACAGCCATTTGCCATCGGGGCTGAACACCGCGTGCTCGGGGTTCTTGCCTTTGACCTTGAGGTTGAGCGTGAGTTTGTTGGTCGCGGTATCGATGAAAGCGACGCTGTTGCTTTCCTCGACGGCGACGACGACCCATTTGCCGTCCGGCGAGATGCCCACGCCTTCCGGCGATTCGCCGAGTTCGATCCTGGCGACGATGGATTTTCCCGCGATGTCGATCACGTTCAACGCGCGGTGCGGCTGGTCGCTGACGTACAGGAACCTGCCGTCGCGGCTGACCGCGAGGCCGCGCGGCTTGTCGCCCGCCTTGA
>JAYWDM010000012.1:0-8113 GCA_043779885.1 Betaproteobacteria bacterium
CGGATTCCGCTGGACGCCTGACGGGCGACGGCTGCTGTCCACCGGCAGCGACACTTCGGGCGCGGAAAATTCGCACGTCTACATGCTGGACACCGACGACCCGGCGGCGAACGCGGTGGATTTGACGCCCTACCCGGGCGTCAAAGCCGCCATCCACCAGATACTCGCGGCCGACCCAGGGCACGTGCTGGTATCTCACAACCGCCGCGACCGTAAATTGTTCGATCTCTACCGCATCGACCTCAACACGTTGAAGGAGACGCTGGTCGCCAGGAATCCCGGCGACGGCGTGGCGCCGATTACCGAACGCAACGGCAGCTTCAAGGGCTGGCATAGATCGCGCGAAGCGCAGCGCACGGCCGCAGAGCGCGGCAAGCCGCGCCTCGAGCGTCAGGCCGCATTACTGAAAATTTCCGGCGAAACCTTTAACGTGCTGGGCCCGGGCGCAGACGGGACATTCGTCTGGGCGTTGTCCAACCGCGGCCGCGACCGGATCGCGCTGGTTGCGGCCCACCCGACGCTGTACTGGGAGAAAGTCGTATTCGAAGACCCGCGCATGGATGTAAGCAAGGTCACGATGAGCCGCGTGACGCACGACCCGCTGATAGCCTACGCGCAGCCCGGCTTTTCGCGGGCGGCGATCCTCGACCCGGCGCTGCGCGAAGACCTCGATGGGCTGCTTAAAGCGCAAAGCGGCGACCCGTCCGGGCTGGAGATTGTCAGCACGGACGCCGCTGAAAAACGCATGGTCATCGCAATCCACGCCGGCACGACGCATCGCGCTTACCTTCTCGACCGCCCGCGCCGCGCTTACACGCTGCTGGCCGAAAACGCGGCGGACGATCCCGCCCATCTGCTGGCGACGACGCGGCCAGTGACGATCGCGAGCCGCGACGGTCTGCAACTTCAGGGCTCACTCACGCTGCCGCGCGGAGTCGCCGCCAGGCGGCTGCCCATGGCGTTGCTTGTGCACGGCGGTCCGTGGTCGCGTGCGGACGCGGAAGACGCGGGCAATGCGCAGTTTCTCGCGAATCGCGGCTACGCAGTCCTGCAGGTCGATTACCGCGGCTCAACCGGATACGGCAGGCGTTTTCTTACCGCCGCGATCGGCGAGTTCGCAGGCAAAATGCAGGAGGATCTGCATGATGCCGTGCGCTGGGCGGTGGACAACGGCATCGCCGATCCGGCCCGCGTCGCCATTATGGGTTGGAGCTACGGCGGCTACGCTGCACTGGTGGGACTGACGATGACGCCCAATGCGTTCGCTTGCGGCATTTCTCTCGGGGGCCCGACGGATCTGGCGTCACTGATCGAGTCGTTTCCGCCGTACTGGACACTGGATCTGTCGATGTGGCACGACTACGTCGGCGACCCCGCAATTGCGCGCGACCGCGAAGAGATGACGCGCAAGTCCCCGCTGACGTATGCGAAAAATTTGCGCCGGCCGGTGCTGATCGTGCATGGCGCGATGGACGTGCGTGTGCGCATCGACCAGTCCGAACGCATGGTCGACGCGCTAAAGCGCGCCGGCAAGCCGGTCGAATATCTGCGTATCCCGGATATGGGCCACGGCGCGGGCTGGTGGGTGCACCGTCTTGCGATTCTGCGCAAGACGGAAGATTTTCTGCACCGCTGTCTGGGCGGGCGCGCGAGCCGCTTCGACCCGTTCGACGTGATCGCGTGGGTGTGGCGGCGGATTTCGGGATGACGGCGCAAAGGTGAGGAGTCTATGTTAGGCATTGAATTATTCAACCGGCCGGTGGTGAAATGAAGGTTGCGACCTGGAACGTCAACTCGCTCAAGGTGCGCCTGCCGCAGGTGCTCGACTGGCTGCAGAAACACGCGCCCGATGTCCTGTGCCTGCAGGAAACCAAGCTCGAGGACGCGAAATTTCCGGAGCAGGATCTACGCGCTGCCGGCTACCATGCCGTGTACAGCGGCCAGAAGACGTACAACGGCGTTGCGATTCTCAGCAAGCTGTCCGCGACGGACGCGCAGTCCTCGATTCCCGGTTTCGACGATCCACAGAAGCGCGTGCTGGCGGCGACGATCAATGGTGCGCGGGTCATCTGCCTGTACGTGCCCAATGGCCAGAGCGTCGATTCGGACAAGTACCTCTACAAGCTCAACTGGCTGGCAAGAGCGACGGACTGGCTGAGGCTTGAACGCGCCGCGAATGACCGGCTCATTGTGGTTGGCGATTTCAACGTCGCTCCGGAGGAACGTGACGTTCACGACCCCAAGGCATGGGAGGGCCAGGTTTTGTGCAGCGTGCCGGAACGCCGGGCGTTTCAGGATCTGCTTGCAATCGGGCTTGTCGACGGCTTCCGGCTGTTCGAGCAGCCGCCCCAGGCCTACACGTGGTGGGATTACCGCATGAATGCATTCAAGCGCCGCATGGGACTGCGCATCGACCATATCCTGTTGAGCAACAGCGTCGCCGCAACCTGCCGCGCGTGCTCGATCGATATCGAGCCGCGTAAGGACGAGCGCCCATCCGACCACGCCCCCGTCTTCGCCGATATCGAAGGCAATTGAGGCTGCTGCCGCCACTCGCGCTTCCCGCCTAGTCTTCCCCGTTCTTCCCGGCGTCCAGGCCCAGCTCCTGAATTTTCCGCGTCAGCGTATTGCGGCCCAGCCCCAGCAAATGCGAAGCCTCGATGCGCCGGCCGCCGGTATGCGCCAGCGCGCGGGTAATCAGGGCTTTTTCAAATTGCGCGCCGAGCGTGTCCATCAATCCTGAATCGCCGCGGTTCAACGCATTCGCGACTTCGCGCTCGAGCGCGGCCACCCAGTTCTCCCCGGGCGCGGTCCCGGTGTCCGCGCGCAGTTCGGGCGGCAGGTCATTGACGTCGACGTTGACCCCGGGCGCCATTACGGTCAGCCAGTGACACATGTTTTCGATCTGGCGCACGTTGCCGCGAAAATCCTGAGCGGCGAGAAACTTCAACGCCGCATCCGTGAGGCGCTTGGCCTCGACGCCGAGTTCACGCGCGCTCTTCGCGAGAAAATGCTTCAGGAGCAACGCAATGTCCTCCCGCCGTTCCCGCAGCGGCGGCAGGCGCAACCGGATCACGTTCAGACGGTGGAACAGATCCTCACGGAACAATCCCTGCTTGACACGCACTTCGAGGTCCTGATGCGTCGCTGCGATCACGCGCACGTTCGCCTTGATCGGCTGATGCCCGCCGACACGGTAAAACTGGCCGTCCGACAGCACGCGCAATAAGCGCGTCTGCAAGTCAGCCGGCATATCGCCGATCTCGTCAAGAAACAATGTGCCGCCGTCGGCCTGCTCGAAGCGCCCCCGCCGCATCGTCTGCGCCCCGGTAAAAGCGCCGCGCTCATGGCCGAACAGTTCGGATTCGAGCAGTTCCTTCGGGATCGCCGCCGTGTTGATCGCGATAAAGGGTTTTGACGCCCGCGGGCTGTGCCGGTGCAGCGCGCTCGCCACGAGTTCCTTGCCCGTACCGGACTCACCGGTTATCAGGACCGTGGCGTGCGACTGCGCCAGCCGTCCGATGGCACGAAAGACTTCCTGCATCGCCGGCGCCTGGCCCAGTATTTCCGGTTCCGCGCCGGGGACTTCAACGGCGTCATCACGGCGCGTGCTCTCCTCCATGGCGCGCCGGATGAGTTCGACGGCGTGGTCGACGTCGAATGGTTTGGGCAGGTATTCGTAGGCGCCGCCCTGAAACGCCGCGACTGCGCTTTCAAGATCGGAATACGCCGTCATGATGATTACCGGCAGGTGCGGGAAGCGCTGCTTGGTCTGTTGCAGCAGCGCAAGCCCCGATTCGCCCGGCATGCGGATGTCGCTGACCACCAGTTGCGGCGTTTCGCTGGCCAGCGCGCCCAGCGCATCATCGGCCGAAGAAAACGTGCGGAACGCGATATTTTCACGCGTCAATGCCTTCTCGAACACCCAGCGGATCGAGCGATCGTCGTCAACTATCCAGACCGGTTTCATGGCGTTTCGTTTTCACTGTAATTGACCGGCAGCAGCAGCGTAAATGTCGTATTGCCGGGCTGGCTGTCAAGTGTGATGGTGCCGCCGTGGTGGGTAACGAACGTTTGCGCCAGCGTGAGCCCCAGGCCGCTGCCGCCTTCGCGGCCGGACACCAGCGGATAGAAAATACGTTCGCGCATGTCGTCCGGCACGCCCGGCCCGGTATCGCTGATTTGCAACTGCAGCGCGTGCTTGTAGCGCTTGCGCGCGAGCGTCACGTGCCGCGCGATGCGCGTCGTGAGCGTAAGCGCGCCTTTGCCCTGCATGGCCTGCGCCGCGTTGCGCGCGATATTGAGCACGATCTGGATCATCTGTTCCTTGTCGCCTTTCATCAACGGCATGCTGGTGTCGTAGTCGCGCCGAATCGCGATGCCGTGCGGGTATTCGGCGAGTATCAGGCTGCGCACGCGCTCCAGCACTTCGTGTATATTGAGCAACGCCGGCTGCGGAAGCCGGTGCGGAGTCAGCAATCGATCCATCAGCGATTGCAGGCGATCGGCTTCCTGCATGATCACCTGCGTATACTCGTGCAGCGCCGGGCGCTCAAGCTCGTGGTCGAGCAGTTGCGCCGCACCGCGTATGCCGCCCAGCGGATTCTTGATTTCGTGCGCGAGGTTGCGAATCAGTTCGCGATTCGCCTGGCTTTGGTCGAGCAAACGCTCCTCACGTGCGATTTTGAGCTGCTGGTCGATATGCCGGAACTCGAGCAGCAGCCCCTGCAACACTAACGAGTCCGCGCGCCCCTGCAACACGTTAGCCGAAGGCCCGCTTGCGGGAGCAGGGGCTTTGGCGCGCTCCCCGCGAGCGGGTGGTTGCACCACTAACGAGTCCGCGCGCCCCTGCCGCCCCTTGCCCCAGCCTTCGATCTCGACCGGCGACAGCGTGCAGCTCAGATGCAATTTGCCGCGCCCGGGGACGCCGATCTTGAGTTCGTGCTCGGTATAGCTGCAGTTGTTCGCGCGCGCATACCCTATCGCTGCGCTCAGCACGCGATCATGCTCGAAAATTTCGGTAACGGTATGTCCCACAAAACTTTTGCTGCTGAACTCAAATAGATTTTCGGCGGCGGGATTGGCGTAGCGCACGACCAGACCCCGATCGACGATGACAATCGCCGTCGCGAGTAGATCGAGTCCTGCTAATGCGGCTACCGCCATCGTTTAATGATCAAGACGCCTGAGCAGACGCAAGAACCGGGCCAGTTGCGGGAGCGCGTCCCGCGCAGCGAAACAGACGAGTGCGAAATAGTCGAATGTCACCGCATGCACGGCGTTCGCATACCGCTATTTCGTGTTGGCAATTTCTTTCCTGAGGCTCTCGAGATTAAGTTCGTGCTGCTTGACCTTATCCTCGAAAGGTTTGATACGCTCCTCGAAGCGGGCATAGTTTCTTTCATTACCCTGTCGGATATCCTTTTGTTCAGCAAGCTGTTTTCTTGCCGATTCGAGCTGTTGCTGTTCCTGCGCGAATTCCTGTTCCAGAATTTTTCGGCGGCCGGCGTCGCGGCTGCGCTGCGTATCGGAGTCCACGCTTGGAAAGTTCGCGGGCTTTTGCTGCGGGCGCTGCGGCGCGGGCGCGGGCGTAGTGTTCATCGGCTCCAGGTTCAGCCCCTTGCAGCCTTTCGCATCGGCTTTCAGGTTCGTGTAACGAGTATTGCCGTCCTGATCGACGCACTTCCACATCTCGGCGCCGGCATCCGGCGCCACGCCCACGAGCAGCAGCAGTAACCATATTCTCATAGCGATCCTCAGGTAAGCCTCTACTGCAACGGGCGGCGCCCTAAGCGGTTGACGCGAAATTGCCCGGTGGGATCGCTAAGTCTATGTCAGATAAACAAAAATTTCAATTCGATACGTATGCTGCACGGCGCACAAAATGCAACAGGGCGGGAGCAACCCCGCCCTGCCGCGTTGTATCCGCGGGAATCCCGCGTGCTTACGAACTGTAGTACATGTCGAATTCGACCGGGTGCGTGGTCATGCGAAAGCGGGTGACTTCTTCCATCTTGAGCGCCGTGTAGGCGTCCAGCATGTCGTCCGAGAATACCCCGCCCGCAGTCAGAAAACCGCGGTCCTTGTCGAGATGCTCAAGCGCCATTTCCAGCGACGAACATACGTTCGGCACTTTTTTCGCCTGCGAAGGCGGCAGATCGTAGAGGTTCTTGTCGATCGGATCGCCGGGATGAATTTTGTTCTGCACGCCGTCGATCCCGGCCATCATCATCGCCGTGAAAGCAAGATACGGATTGGCGGTCGGATCCGGAAAACGCACTTCGACGCGGCGCGCCTTCGGATTCGTCACATACGGAATGCGGCACGCAGCGGAGCGATTGCGCGCGGAGTAGGCGAGATTGATCGGGGCTTCAAACCCGGGCACGAGCCGTTTGTACGAATTGGTGCCGGGGTTGGTGATCGCATTGAGCGCCTTGGCGTGCTTGATGATGCCGCCGATGTAAAACAACGCGAATTCGGACAGGCCGGCATAGCCGTTGCCTGCAAACATGTTCTGGCCGTCTTTCCAGATCGACTGGTGCACGTGCATGCCCGAACCGTTGTCGCCGACGATGGGCTTCGGCATGAACGTGGCCGTTTTGCCGTAGGACGCGGCCACCATATGCACCGTGTACTTGAGTATCTGCAACCAGTCGGCGCGCTTGACGAGTTTCTCGAATTTGGTGCCGATTTCGCACTGGCCGGCCGCCGCCACTTCGTGATGGTGAACTTCGACTTCAACACCCTGTTGCTCGAGCGCGAGACACATCGCGTTGCGGATGTCCTGCAGCGTGTCAACCGGCGGCACCGGGAAATAACCGCCCTTGACCGGCGCGCGATGCGCCATGTTCCCGCCTTCGATATCTTCGCCCGACGACCATGGCGCCTCCTCGGACTTGATCTTGACCGCGCAGCCCGACATGTCGACATTCCACGTGACCGAGTCAAAAATGAAGAATTCAGGTTCCGGACCGAAGTAAGCGGTGTCGCCGAGGCCGGTCGATTTAAGAAAAGCTTCGCCGCGCTTGGCGATCGAGCGCGGATCGCGGTCGTAGCCCTTGCCGTCGGATGGCTCGATCACATCGCACGAAATATTGAGTACCGGTTCGTCCGTAAACGGGTCCATGCGGGCGGAGTCCGGATCAGGCATCAAAAGCATGTCGGAGGCTTCGATGCCTTTCCAGCCGGCAATCGACGAGCCGTCAAACGCGTGGCCCTCGGTAAATTTCTCTTCGTTGAACGCCTTGACGGGAACCGACACGTGCTGCTCCTTGCCGCGCGTATCCGTAAACCTGAAATCGACGAACTTGACCTCGTTGTCTTTGACCATCTTCATTACGTCGGCTACCGCCATTGTGTTCTCCTAACTTGAGCGTGTTTATGGAAATCGAAAGACTCCGGGAGGCATGAATCAGCACGAAATGTGCCAAGCTCTGAACCGGGGGGAAAGTATTGTGCCACAAGTCAATTCCAGCCGGACAGGAATAGAACTTGCACCGGTCTAGTGCAATATGGGATTTATTGCACTTTATTGGTGCGAATTGCACGCTTGCGACATTGCTGTAAAATTTTGCGTTGTGTATCTATTTTGAGGTCGGCAGATGACGGGGATAGACGAAATACTGAAAAATGCCCGCCAGCGGGCGCGTGAAAAGGGCTTGCCGTACGAAGGCGCTTTGCTGCCGGCCGAGGCCCACGCAATGCTTCAGCAGCAACCCGGCGCCAGGCTGGTCGACGTGCGCAGTCGCGCCGAACTCGACTTCGTCGGCCGCGTGCCCGGCAGCGTCGAAATCGAGTGGAAAACTTATCCTGGAATGCTGCCGAATCCGCATTTCCTCGAGCATCTCGCGCAGCTCGTGCCGCAGGACGCGATAGTCATGTTCCTGTGCCGCAGCGGCGGCCGCTCGCACGATACCGCCGCGGCGGCGGCCCAGGCCGGCTATCGCGACGCCTACAACGTACTCGAAGGCTTCGAAGGCGATCGCGACGCCAGCGGCCGGCGCAACACTGTCGGCGGCTGGCGCGCGCGCGGATTGCCGTGGACGCAGAGTTGAAACTGGAGATGGGTGAAGGGTGAAGGGTGAAGGGTGAAGGGTTTGCCCATTACCCATTA
>JAYWDM010000013.1:0-8106 GCA_043779885.1 Betaproteobacteria bacterium
GCGCGCAGCTTCCCGGAACTCGATCCGCGGCTCTTCTCGTTCAATTCCAAACACGGCTGGTGCGGCGAGTGTTACGGCACCGGCCTCAAGCTCACCGGCGTGGGCTGGGACGACGAGCGCGCGAAGACCGGCGCCGAAGACCACGTGCTCGACTCGTGGATCGAATGGCTCGAAGTCGACGAAACGTGCCCGGCGTGCAAGGGCAGGCGGCTCAACCGCGAGGCGCTCGCGGTGCGCTACCGCAACAAATCCATCGCGGACATCACGGCGCTCGCGGTCGGCAAAGTGGATGCGATGTTCCGCGACATAGCGCTCAAAGGGCGCGAAGCCGAGATCGCGCGCGACCTCGTCGCCGAACTAAAGTCACGCCTCGACTTCCTGAACCAGGTCGGGCTGTCGTACCTGGCGCTCGACCGCTCGGCGCCGACGCTCTCCGGCGGCGAAGCCCAGCGCATCCGGCTCGCCTCCCAGCTCGGCTCCAATCTGCGCGGCGTATGCTACATATTGGATGAACCGACAATAGGGCTGCATCCGCGCGACAACCGCGTGCTGCTCGATACGCTGGAAAAACTGCAGGCGAAAGGCAATACGCTGCTGGTGGTCGAACACGACGAGGACACGATCCGGCGCGCCGCGCACGTGATCGATCTCGGCCCCGGCGCCGGCAAACTGGGCGGCGAAGTTATCGCCCAGGGCTCCGCCGCCGAACTCATGCGCAACCCGGCATCGATCACCGGCCGCTTTCTCGCCCACCCGCTGCAGCATCCACTGCACCCGGCGCGGACGGTGAACCGGCAGACGCCGGTCATCGGCATCACCGGCGCCAATTTGCACAACCTGCGCAATGTCAATGTGCGCGTTCCGCTCGGCCGGCTGACGGTCGTCACCGGCGTCTCCGGCTCGGGCAAATCGACGCTCGCGCGCGATGTGCTCTACGCCAATCTTGCGCACCGGGTCGGCGAACACAACCGAAAAAAAACGCCTTCCCTCATCGGCTGCCGTGATCTCCAAGGCTGGCAACACGTCGGGCGCGTGCTCGAAGTCGACCAGACGCCGATCGGCAAGACGCCGCGTTCGTGCCCGGCCACCTACGTCGGTTTCTGGGACACGATCCGCCGCTTGTTTGCCGACACCAGCGAAGCGCGCATGCGCGGCTACACGGCGAGCCGTTTCTCGTTCAACACGAAGGGCGGGCGCTGCGAGGGGTGCGAAGGCCAGGGTATCAAACGCATCGAGATGAGCTTTCTGCCCGACGTCAAAGTGCTGTGCGAAGTGTGCAGCGGCGCGCGCTTCAGCCCGGAGACACTGGCGGTGCGCTTCAAGGACAAATCCATCGGCGACGTGCTCGCCATGAGCGTCGACGAAGCGGTCGGATTTTTCAGCGCGCATGCGGCCATCCATCACGCGTTGCGCCTGTTGCAGGACGTGGGCCTCGGCTACCTGACACTCGGCCAGCAAAGCCCTACGCTGTCGGGCGGCGAAGCGCAGCGCATCAAGCTGGTGACTGAACTGTCCAAAGTACGTGCCCCCCTTCCCAACAGCCCCCTCGCGGGAGCCGCCGGCTCTCCCCCGAAGGAGGGAACCGATGCAGGAGCGGCCAAGACTATCCCCCTCCCGCGCGCGCGGGGGAGGGCTGGGGTGGGGGGAACTCACACGCTTTACGTGCTGGATGAACCGACCGTCGGCCTGCACATGGCGGATGTCGAAAAACTGATTCGCGTGCTGCATCGCCTGGTGGACGCCGGCAACACGGTCGTGGTCGTCGAGCACAATCTCGACATCATGGGCGACGCCGACTGGATCATCGATCTGGGGCCCGAAGGCGGCGATGGCGGCGGACGCATCGTTGCGGAGGGTGCGCCGACCGCAATTACCGCCATGCGGGACCGCTCGCACACCACGCGCGTGCTCGCGGAATTTCTCGCCCAGCGCGCTACCTAATCGCGATCCGTGCGGTGGTCGTTCCAGGCATAGTGCCGCCGCGGCCGCTCCGGTCGGGTACGTTTCCCTGGGCCGTCATCGCTGAAGATGGCGGCGAGCGCGAGCAGCGCAAGCGCCGCAAGCAGAAAATGGGGCAGATAGTGCAGCAGCGCAAGCATGGCATACCTCCGTCGTGAAATTCAGTCTCCCGAACTGAATTAAACGACGCGCGCGCCAGGGTGTCGACGACTGGAACAAATATTTACGGCTGTTACAGTCTGTAACCCGGACTTTCATCAGCCTTACGGCGCGGCCGTGAAATTCGTCCCGTAACCCCGCGCTTGCAGGCGTGCCGCAAGCCTTGCGGCCCGCGTTATGCGCCCGCCTTCGCGGCACAGATGCGGCACGCGTAATCTTCCAGCGCGCTCTTCGTCACACCGACCGCGCCATGCTGGCGGCGGTTGTACTCCTCCGACTCGAGTTCGGTGCGCAACGAATCGTTGAGCCGGTTGATCATGTTGAACATGCCGGTGATGAGCGAGACTTCGACGATCTCGGCGTCGCTAAAGAGCCGCCGCAGGTCGTCCCACGCTTTGCCGTCGCGCTTGGCGGTGTTGAGCGTCATCGCTTCAGCCCATGCCATGACGGCTTTCTCGCGCTCGTTGAACAGCGCGCTGGCGGCGTATTCGTCGCCCTGCAGGGCGTCGAACTCGGCGTCGGTGAGGCCCAGTGCTTGACCAAGCACCCGGTTATGTTCCGTTCAGTACCGGCAGCCGTTGACGCTCGAGGTCTTCAGGACGGCCAGATTGCGCAGCCGCACCTCGGACACCGCGCCCGCCGCGGGCTGGCGCACCGCGGCGACGAACGGCAGGAACCACTTCGCCAGATGCGGGCTGTGCGCAAGGATGCGCACCAGATTCGCGGTGCGTCCGAGCAACTGGTTGGATGAAGCAAAGAGTTCCTTGACCGGTCCGGTCGCCGCTTCATCGCTGATGCCGCTGATACGCTGTGTCATGTCATGCTCCTGGTGAACTTGCCGTGGACTGGAATGCGCAGCCGGCATCATAGTCCACGCCGCCGCCGGGCGGAATGCAGGGAAGTACGTTTCCTGGAATCCGCTGTACAACGTCCGGACATCGCGCAATCTGCGTTCGAACTGCTCCCGGTGCCGCCGCGAACCCGCAGGATGGGTGGAGGTCGTCATGTACGATACCCATCGTGCGATGCCTGGCGACTTGATGGGTATCGCTGCGCTCCACCCATCCTACGGGTTGATCGACGCGCGCCGCGGCAACGTCAGCACGGCCTCGAGTCCGCCGCCCGGCCGGTTGCGCAGAACGAGACTGCCGCCGTGCGCACGCGCGATGTTGCGCGCGATGGTGAGGCCGAGACCGCTGCCACCGGTCGCGCGGTTGCGCGAGGCTTCGAGGCGGTGAAACGGTTCGAACACGCGTTCGAGATCCGCGTCGGGAATCCCCGGCCCTGCGTCGCACACGCGGATAACCAGCCCGGCCGGTGCGTCGGCGACGATGATCGTCGCGCGCCGGCCATACTTCACCGCGTTGTCGACCAGATTGCCCAGGCAGCGCTTGAGCGTTTGCGCGTGCCCGCGGAACGGCGCCTGTGCCGCGCCCTCGATAGTCACGTCGCTGCCCACCTCGCGCGCGTCCGCCTGCAGGCTCTCGATCAACGCCATGATGTCGACCGGCTGCGCCGGCTCATGCTGTTCGACGCCGCGCATGAAATCGAGCGCGGCGCTCACCATCGCCTCCATTTCCTGCAGGTCTTTGACGAACTTCGCGCGTAATTCCACGTCATCGAGCAGCTCCGCGCGCAGCCGCAGCCGCGTGATCGGCGTCTTGAGGTCATGCGACATCGCGGCGAAGATGCGCGTGCGGTCGCTGATGAATTTCGAGAGTTTCTGCTGCATGATGTTGAACGCGCGCGCCGCGCGGCTCACTTCAAGCGGACCCGTTTCATCGATCGGCGGGCGGTTGATGTCCTCGCCCAGGCTCTGCGCGGCGTGCGCCAGCGTCTGCAACGGCCGCGTCACCCAGCGCACGGCGATGAGCGTGACCGCGATCACCGCGGCCAGCAGCACCGCCAGACTCAGCAGCAGCCGGTACGGCCAGTTCACCGACTCCGATGGCTGGCGCGAATCGAACGTGACGAGAGCGCCGTCGCGCAGGCGCGCCTGCACGACAAACGAAACCGCGGCGGCGCGGCGCATTCCCGGTCCGAAAAAGCCCGGCGCGGACGGCTCGCTGCCATCGGCATCCTGCCGCCACCTGCCGCGTCCCTCCATCATTCCCGGACCCATGCCATAGCCCGGTCTCGGCAGACCCCGCCGCACGGCGTCGCCGGCTTGCACGACGAGCGGAAATTCCTCGCCCAGCATGCGCTTTAGCGCGTACGCGAACTGCGCCGCCTGCTCCTCTTTCCCGGCGTCGCCCGCCGGCGGCACCAGCGGCGGTTCGCCGAGCGCGATGCGCAGCGGCGGCGAACTCAGGACACTCACGATCCTGCCGCGCTCGGCGGGCGCGATCGTATCGAGCAGCCTGACGATGTCGCCTATGCGCGCCGCCGAACGCATGCCCGTTGCGCGCATGATGAATTCGCCGCGCTCGCGCCAGTGAATCGCGAAACTCACGAGTTGCGCGACGACGAGGCCGCCCAGCAGTATGAGCACCATGCGCGCGAACAGCGATTGCGGCAGCAACCTCACTTCAACGCCTCGACGGCCGCGGCGAAAACATAGCCCTCGCCGCGCACGGTCTTGATAATGGCCGGCTCCTTCGCGTCCTCGTCGAGGCGGTGCCGCAGCCGGCTCACCTGCACGTCGATGCTGCGGTCGAACGGGGACGCGTCGCGCGAGAGCATGAGATCGATCAGCTGATCGCGGTTCAACACGCGGTTCGGGTGCGCGAGAAAAATCCGCAGCAGCTTGAACTCCGTGCCGCTCAATGCGACCACCACGCCGGCGGGCGATTGCAGGTTGCGGGTGGCGACGTCGAGTGTCCAGCCGGCAAAGGCGAGTTTGCGCGCGGCGTCGGGCCGCAGGTTTTCCGGCAGCGCGCGCGCGCGCCGCAGGATGCTCTTGATGCGCGCGAGCAACTCACGCGGATTGAACGGCTTCGCCAGATAATCGTCGGCGCCCATTTCGAGGCCGACGATGCGGTCGGTTTCCTCGCCGCGCGCGGTCAGCATGAGGATCGGGATGTCCGAGCGCGCGCGCAGGTCGCGGCACAGCGTGAGGCCGTCCTCGCCCGGCAGCATCAGATCGAGGACGATGACATCCGCGCGCGCCTGCTCGAAAGCCGCCCACATTCCCTTGCCGTCGCCCACGGCCGTGACGCGGTAGCCGTTCTTCTGCAGGTAGTCGCGCAGCAGACTGCGGATCTCGACGTCGTCGTCGACGACCAGTATATGATCTTGCGCGTTCATGGTATCTATATACCGCCGCGCCGGCCGCACCGGCAGGAAAATTGTATCGCAGTGTAACAACCCCGCACGCCTGACAGGCTGCGATACAAATACGGCATTGCGTGACATGCGGGGGTTACATGCGCGTGATCAAATGAAGCTGTCAACGGAGTCCGTCAATTTCCCAGCAATGATGCGGGCCTGGTGCAAGTGACAAACACTTAACCTAATGGAGATAGATCATGAAAAACACACGCAAAGTCATAGTGGGTCTGGTCGCCGCGGCAGCGCTTGCCGCATCGGGCGCCGGTGTTTACGCGCAATCCGAGGGGTACGGCCCGGGCGCGGGACGCGGCGCGATGGGCCACAGTCAGGACGGGGGCCGTGGCGCGATGGGCCACGGTCAGGGCGGGGGCCGTGGCATGATGGGTCAGGGCCAGCGCGAAGGTCAGCGCGGGCATGGCAGGTGGAGCAACCCGGCCGCCGCAGTCGAGGGTCATCTGGCCGCCCTGAAAGTCGAGCTCAAGATTACGCCCGACCAGGAACAGGCGTGGCAGGCCTTCACAGCCAAAGCCAAACAACAGGCTGACACCATGATCGCGCGGCGCACGCAAATGGTCGCCCAGGCGACAGCGGCCAACCTGACGGCGCCCGAGCGCCTCGCCCAACGCACCGCGAACATGAAACAAGGCCTGGCCAGCATGGAGTCAATGACCGCGGCGGTGACGGATCTGTACGGCGTGCTCACGCCCGAACAGAAAGCCCTTGCCGATAAGCAGCTCAGCCACGGGCCGATGGGTGGCTTCGGCGGCCGCCATCATCGCAGAAGTTAAGCGGCGTTATTGAGCATTGCGTAAATGAGTGACAACCCATTTACGCCTGAAAATCTCCCTTCTCCCTCCGGGAGAAGGGCCGGGGATGAGGGACTGAGCGTCAGGCGTTTATGACAAGCCCAGTAAGAGTCCGCTTGCGGCAGAAACGCCGGATCCTTCGCGGGTCCGGCGTTTTTTTGCGCGCCTGCCGCGCTGCCTCGCGCTACATCAGCGCGGCCGACCTGCCGCCGTCGATCGGCAACGTAACACCCGTGATGAATCCCGCTTGCGGCGAGGCGAGGAAAGCCACCGCGCCGGCGATGTCTTTAGCCGTGCCGATCCGGCGCATCGGCGTGTTGCGGATCAAGGTTTTGAGCATCTCGTCGGCGCGCGCCGCGTCGCCCTGTGCTGCCCGCGCGAATCCGCGTTGCGACAACGGCGTGTCGATGCGGCCCGGACAAATCGTGTTGACGGTTATGTTGTCCGGTCCGACTTCGAGCGAAAGCGTTTTGGCATAGCCGATCAGGCCGGCCCAGGTCGCAACTGAAAGCCCGAAACCGGCGGCCGGCTGCCGGGCAGACAACGCCGTGATGTTGATGATGCGCCCGCCGCCCGCCGCGCGCATGTGCGGAATCGCCGCGCGACTGGCGCGGATGACACTCATGAGGTTCTGCTGGATTGCCTTCTGCCATGCCGCGTCGTCGAATTCCAGCAATGCTCCCAGCGGCGGTGCGCCGTCGTTGTTGACCAGAATGTCGAGGCGTCCGAACGCCGCCACCGCCGCGTCGACGATGCGCGCATTGTCGGCAGGTTTCCCGATGTCCGCGGCAACGGCCGCAACCTGCGCGCCGGTTTCTGCGCGGATGCGCGCGGCCGCCGCGTCAAGCGCGTCCTGCCTGCGCGCCCAGATGAGGAGACTCGCGCCTTCCCCGGCAAGTTCCCGCGCGATCGCATAGCCGATGCCGCTGCTGCCGCCGCCGACGATCGCGACCTTGCCCGCCAATTGCAGATCCATTGCGCTTTCCTTTGTGCTGATTGATGGCCGACCCCAAGCTCCCGCATCATAGTTTGCAACGCACTGCGCAATCAACGCGTGAAGTTCATTGACGCCGCTCTTGCCGCCGTATTACGATTTGCGCGTTCCGGGAAGCTCTGACTACGTTAGTCACGCCGGCGCAGGCCGTTGTCCGGGCGGCTGAATGCCCTGGATTGCGTCGCCTGCGAACATCGAATTCAAAGAACATCGCTGCTGCTGCACCAACCATGCTCCCGCGCACGATACCCGCGCCGGGAATCGACATCAATTACCCGGGACACCCACGCATGACACGCATCAACGATCTTGCATGGACGGTAACGCTTGGTATTTCTCTCTCGCTGCACGCGGGCGGCAGCACCGCGCAAAGCGCGGCGCAGAAGTATCCGGCGCAAACGATCAACGTCGTCGCCGCCTCGTCGCCGGGCGGCGGCATCGACTTTTTTGCGCGCGTCGTCGCGCAGAAACTCTCCGACACCGGCGCACGCGCCATCGTCGTCAACAAGCCCGGCGCGAACAGCCTGATCGGCTTCGAGTTCGTGGCCAAAGCTCCGCCCGACGGTTATACGCTGCTCATGACCGCCGGCAGTTTCGTGACCACGCCTATGCTCTACGAGAAGGTGCCATACGACGGCGAACGCGACTTTACGCCGGTCATTTACTCAGGTTACATTCCACTGATCCTCGTCACGCCGCCGTCGTTTCCGCCGAAGTCAGTGAAGGAATTGATAGCGCTCGCCAGGGCCCGGCCCGGCGAGGTGCAGTACGCCAACGGCGGCACCGGATCGGGCGGCAACCTGTCGGCCGAACTTCTCAAGCACGTCGCCAGGGTCGACATCGGCGCCATTCCCTACAAAGGCAACGCGCCGGCGTTGATCGCGCTGATGGGCGGCCACGTCTCGATCATGTTCGACA
>JAYWDM010000014.1:0-8097 GCA_043779885.1 Betaproteobacteria bacterium
CCGAAATTACGCTCGAAATCAAAGGCCACAAAGTGTTGGCGGAAGTCGCCGCGACCGACAACTCGCGCGCAACCGGCCTTATGTACCGGCGCATGATGCCCGAGCATCGCGGCATGCTGTTCGTATTCGCGCACGCGCAGCCGCAAAGCTTCTGGATGATGAACACCTATCTTCCGCTCAGCATCGCCTTTATCGACGAAGCGGGCGTCATCGTCAACATTGCCGACATGAAGCCGCTCACCACCGACCCGCACCCGTCGTCCAAACCCGCCAAATACGCGCTCGAAATGAACCAGGGCTGGTTTGCCAGGCGCGGCATCAAGGCGGGCGCCAGGGTCGAGGGTCTGCAGAGCGCGCCGCCGCCCCAATAAAAAACGCGCGGGTAAACCCGCGCGCATTCTATGGCGCCCCCCGGCAAGCGGGAGACGCCCTGAACTCTCCTTACAATCCGCCGTGTGACTGCGCAAGCATGCAGAACAGCATCGGGATCGACAGCATCGTGTTGATCCGCGAAGTCATGCCGGCCAGTTTTGCGGCGGCCGCTTTCTCCTCGGGAGATACCGTCACGATGCCCAGCGCTTTCTTCTGATTCGGCCAGATGATGACCCAGACGTTGAACGCCATGATCAGACCGAGCCACATGCCGATGC
This sequence comes from Betaproteobacteria bacterium, assembly GCA_043779885.1. Lineage (GTDB taxonomy): Bacteria > Pseudomonadota > Gammaproteobacteria > Burkholderiales > SG8-41 > PALSA-1004. The sequence goes on from JAYWDM010000014.1 coordinate 651, forward strand.
CGATCGCGTGCACGCCTTTGGTCAGGGTCAGCGCCGCGACCAGATAGCCGGTCATGCCGGCAAGCAAAAGGCCCGTGACCATCGTCGCCAGCGCGGCCCAGCGAAACCAGAACAGCGCCGCAGGCGCGATTACTTTGCTGATCGCGGGTTTCTGTTCGTCGGGTATCTTCGGCATCGACGGCGTCTGCACGAAATTGAAATACCACAGGATGCCGATCCACATCACGCCCGACATCACGTGCAGCCAGCGCATGATAAATGCAAACCAGGCGTGATCCCCCATCCTCGCCCCGCCGCCCCACATTGCGCTCGCCGCCACAATGATAACCGCCAACACCACCAGACCTGCAACTACCGTCCTCCCGAGTGACTGGAAAAAAGCTCCCATGGCACCGCTCCTTTTGGTTTGTTTGTTTCGACTGATTGCCGCCGGCAAATATTAGCACAATGCCTGCAGCGCAGTTCGTGCGCGGCCGCAGACCGCAATTAACCTGCTTTATGGTAGGGATTTATTGGCGCGCGACACGGCGCCGGTCGGGGACGAACCCGGCACACCGCCCGGATACCGTTGCGTTTGCAATCGACCTCACCGGCCGGCGTGAAGTCAACGCGGACGATACGCTGGCGACGCAGCGCGCCGCATCACTGATTCAACAACAGGGCAATGATTATTACCAGGATAACGCAAACGCATTGCCAGAAAACCAAAGGGTTGCGCTCCAGTAGCGGCGGGCTTTTCTCATTCAAAAGCGATTTGTTCGGATGGCGCAGATCATGGATAAATTCGGATAATTCCTCGTAACGCCGGTACGGATCCGGCTGCACTGCCTTCCTGAGCACTGCATCTATCCACGCCGGAATCTCACGATTATCGTCGAGCAGCGATTGATAGCGCAATTTCCGCTGCGCGGATTTTGTTCTGGATTTCGCGACCTCTGCCCCGTAAGGCAGCTTTCCCGTGAGCATTTGATAACTGATCACGCCCAAAGAAAAAATATCCGCGCGTGTCGAACCGGATTCACCCAGAAAATATTCCGGCGCGGTGTACTGCGCCGTGCCGAGCAGATTGATTGGCTCGTCGGGTGTCGCGATCTCCATGATGCCCGCAACCCGGGTCGAGCCGAAATCAATGATCTTCACCGTGCCTGTGCTGTCGATCATGACGTTTTCCGGCCGCAGATCCTGATGCAGCATTTCCAGCCGGTGAAAGGCCTGCAGGCCCTTGGCGATCTGCTCGACTATCCCGCGCACTGTTTCCAGCTCCGGTTTCGGGTTGTCGATCATCCATTGCGTCAATGTCTGGCCTTCGACAAATTCGGTGACTATATACAAAAAGTTGCGTTTGCGCGTCTGCAGGCAGGGCTTCAGCACGTGCGCGCTGTTGATGCGCCGGGCGATCCACTCTTCCATCAGGAATCGCTCCAGATAGGCCGGATCGCCCTGCAGGTCTATGGATGGCGTTTTGATGACGACCGTGGCGCCTGTTGCCTCGTCCACCGCCAGATAAAGGTGACTGCGGCTGCTGGCATGCACCTCCCGGATGATTTTGTAGCCATCAAAAATCATCCTTGCTTCGAGTATCGGCGGACACGGCAGCTCGGTTAACTGCTGATAAATCTCATCCGAGGCCCGCGTGGGCAGTTCGTCAACCCGGATAATCTGCGCCGTGAGATTGTCGGTGCTCCCTCGCCGGAATGCCTCGCCAACCATGGCCTTGGCGGCCGTATCGAGATCGTTCGCATGCTCATGGATAGTGTGGATGACGAATTTCGGCGCGGTATACTCATAAACGCCATCGGTCGCCAGCCAAAAGATGTCGCCCTTTTCCACCGGCAGTGCCAGATAGTCGATTTCCAGCTCGGGATTCATGCCCAAAGCTCGGCTGAGGTAGGTCGTATCCTCGGAGACCCGGATCCGATGATCGTCGGTCAGCTGTTCCAGCGCTTTGTCGCGCAATCGATATACACGCGAATCGCCCACATGGAAAATATGCGCGGTCGTGGACTTGATGACGATCGCGCTCAGGGTGCACACGTAACCTCTCCCGGTATCGTAACGATACTGGCTGCGCCGCGTCTGTGAATACAGCCAGGAATTCGTTGCCGTCAAGACCCGCTGTGCCGATTTCTTTACCGACCAGGCTTCCGAGGTGCAAAAATAGTCGTCCAGAAAGCCGGCAACCGTGGCTTCACTCGCAACGTGGCTCACGTCGCTGCTGCTGATCCCGTCGGCCAGCGCAATGGCGATTCCCTTCGCGCTCAACTGCGGCTCCAGGGGAACGTAAACGCCGTGAAAATCCTGGTTCGTTTCCTTGCGGCCCTTGTCGGAATATTGCCCGATGGATATGCGTAACTGACTGGGCATGCTGTGCCCTTAGGCGGAGAGGAACGGGCTGCCCCGGCCGATCATGCGGCCGGGGCTGCGTTGATTCTATCGCAGGTTACTGAATGGGTCGTTTAGGCGCGGTTCTGATATGCGTGGAATACAAAGTCAGGCCGGTAAACGCAAGCCCGCCGACCAGGTTACCGACAACCGTCGGGATTTCATTCCAGATCAGATAATCCATAACCGAGAACTTTCCGCCCATGATCAGCCCCGACGGAAACAGGAACATATTGACGACTGAATGCTCGAACGCCATGCCAAAGAACACCATGATGGGCATCCACATCGCAATCACCTTGCCCCCCACCGTGGTGGAAATCATCGCGCCGACCACGCCCAGCGAAACCATCCAGTTGCACAGGACGCCCCGGATAAACAGGGTCAGCATGCCGGCCGCGCCGTATTCTTTGTAGCCCACGGTGCGGTTGGCGCCGATTTCGGCGATCAGCTTGCCGACTTTGTTGGGTTCGGCTGAAAAGCCATAAGTGAAGACAATCGACATCATGACGGCCACGGTCAACGCACCCGCGAAATTGCCGATGAAGACGAGGCCCCAATTTCTAAGGATGCCGCCGACCGTCACGCCCGGACGCTTGTCGAGCCATGCCAGCGGTGTCAGCACGAAAACCCCGGTCAACAAATCAAAGCCCATCAACAGCAGCATGCAAAATCCGACCGGAAATAAAATGGCGCCGATGATCGGGTACCCCGTCGCGACGGTAACGGAAACCGCCCATGCGGCAGCCAGCGCGAGGATCGCTCCGGCCATGTATGCCCTGATCAGCGTATCCCGCGTCGACATGAATATCTTGGATTCACCCGCATCGACCATCTTGGTGACGAATTCCGAAGGGACTAGATAAGACATTACGTTCTTCCTCTTAAGTTATGATTGATTCGTTGTGCGTGATTAAATTTTCAACAACACAACACCGTTTTCGCTTTTAGCCTCGAATCGACGCGCGCACCCCACATCGGGCGCAACCGCATTGCCGTCATCGAGCTGGATGTTCCAGTTGTGCAGCGGGCAGGTCACTTTCCTTCCGTGAACGATGCCTTGCGACAGCGGACCTCCCTTATGCGGGCACTTGTCGAGCAGCGCAAATACTTCGTCGCCGGCAGTGCGAAACACGGCAATGTTGCCGTGCGCGCTCTTGACCACGCGCGCACCAAGTTGCGGTATTGCGTCCAGTGCGCACACCTTTTTCCAGCCGTTGGCCGCCGCCGTGACACCAGGCGGATTGGCCGCCGCGAATTTTGCCGTTTCCGCTGCTGCGTTCACGCGCCTCACGCCTCCAGCAGTTCGAATTCGCGCGCGGCGGCGCCGCCCGCCCGTTCGCGCCATGGGTCGGGTTCGCCCTGCAGCGCAAAGCGCAGGCGCGCATAGAGGGCCTTGCGATTGGCGGCATCCTCCACGACGCGCTGCTTGATGTAATCGAGGCCGACGCGCGCCACATAATGCACGGTGCGGTCGAGGTAGCGCCCTTCCTCGCGGTACAGTTGCAGAAACGCACCGGCATATTCGAGCACCTCTTCGCGCGTCTTCAATTTGCACAGGAACTGCGCGACTTCCGCCTTGATGCCGCCGTTGCCGGCGACGTAGATTTCCCAGCCGGACTCGACCCCGATCACGCCGACATCCTTGATCGTCGCCTCCGCGCAGTTGCGCGGACAGCCCGACACCGCCAGCTTGACCTTGTGCGGCGCGTACATGCGCCACAGGTCTTTCTCGAGTTCGATGCCCATGTTGGTCGAATCCTGCACGCCGAAGCGGCACCACTCGGAACCGACGCACGTCTTCACGGTACGCAATGCCTTCGCATACGCATGCCCTGAGGGCATATCGAGGTCGCGCCACACGCCGGGCAGGTCCTCCTTTTTCACGCCGAGCAGGTCCATGCGCTGGCCGCCGGTAACTTTCACCGTCGGTATTTTGTACTTGTCGACCACGTCGGCGATGCGCCGCAGTTCCGCCGCGGTGGTGGTGCCGCCCCACATGCGCGGAATGACCGAGTAGGTGCCGTCCTTCTGGATATTCGCGTGCGCGCGCTCGTTGATGAAACGCGACTGCGGATCGTCCGCGGCCTCATGCGGCCAGGTTGAAAGCAGGTAGTAGTTGAGCGCCGGCCGGCAGGTCGCGCAGCCGTTCGGCGTGCCCCATTCCATGAATTGCATCACCGCGGGAATCGACAGCAGATGCTGCTCGCGTATGACGCGCCGCACTTCCTCGTGCGTGTGCTCGGTGCACCCGCACACGGGCTTGTTCTTGGTCTGCGCCGGTTGGTACGCGCCGCCGACCGTGGAGGCGAGTATCTGCTCGACCAGCCCGGTGCACGAACCGCACGAGCTCGATGCCTTCGTGTGCTTGCGCACGTCGTCGAGCGTAAAGAGCCCCTGCTCCTTGATCGCCTTGATGATAGTGCCCTTGCACACGCCGTTGCAGCCGCACACTTCCATGCCGTCGGACATCGCGGCGGCCCTGTTCTGCCCCTGATGCCCGCTGTTGCCCAGGTGCGACTGGCCGAACATCAGGTGATCGCGGATCTCGTGTATGTCCTGCCGGTCGCGCAGCAGCTGAAAATAATAGGCGCCGTCCACCGTGTCGCCGTAGAGCACGCTGCCGATCACGCGGTTATCGCGCAGCACGAGCCGCTTGTAGACGCCGCCGACGGAGTCGTGCAGCACGATCTCTTCGGTGCCGGCACCGCCCGCGAAGTCGCCGGCCGAAAAAAGGTCGATGCCCGTCACCTTCAGCTTGGTCGAAATCACCGAGCCCTGATAGCGGCCGATACCGAAGTTGGCGAGATGATTCGCGCAGACCTTCCCCATCTCGAACAGCGGCGCCACCAGCCCGTACGCAATGCCGCGGTGGGCGACGCATTCGCCGACGGCGTAAACGCGCGGATCATAGGTCTGCATCGTATCGCTGACCACGATGCCGCGATTGCAATACAGGCCCGCGGCTTCGGCGAGGTCGGTGTTGGGGCGTATGCCGACCGCCATCACGACAAGATCGGCGGCCAGTTCGCTGCCATCCTTGAAGCGCACGCATTTAACGCGCCCGGACTTGCCCTCATCGCGGTCGCCGACGATTTCCGCGGTCTGCGTCTTTAACATGAACTGCAGGCCCTTCGCGGTAAGCGACTGCTGCAGCATGCCCGCCGCCGTGCGGTCGAGCTGGCGTTCCATCAGCCACTCCATCAGGTGCACGACGGTGACATTCATTCCGCGCAGCTTCAATCCGTTGGCGGCCTCGAGTCCGAGCAACCCGCCGCCGATAACCACCGCGTGCTTGTAGCGCGACGCGGCATCGATCATCGCGTTCGTATCGTGGATATCGCGGTAGGTGATCACACCGTCGAGTTTCACGCCCGGAATCGGCAGAATGAACGGATTGGATCCGGTGGCGAGCAGCAGCCGGTCGTAGTCCGCCTCGGTGCCGTCGGCGGCAATCACTTTTCGCGCGACGCGGTCGATCCTGACGATTTTCTTGCCGAGGTGCAGCGTAATGTTGTTCGCCGCATACCAGTCGAGATCGTTCAACATGATCTCTTTGAGCGTCATTTCTCCCGCCAGCACCGGCGACAGCAGGATGCGGTTGTAATTCGCGTGCGGCTCGGCGCCGAACACCGTGATCTCGTAGAGGTCAGGCGAAATCTTCAGCATCTCCTCGAGCGTGCGCACCCCGGCCATGCCGTTGCCCACCATCACCAATTTCAGTTTTCTCATACGTCTGCCCCGGATAAATTCACGCAGCCCGCAACTGGGCGTTACTTTGCGCGGCCCGATCCGCGAGACCGACCACCTCGCCGATCACGATCAGCGCACCGTCGGCTTGCGCCAGCGCACGCACCGCCTTCAGTGTCATCAGGTCGGGTTCGTTTGGATCCGCACCGATGAGGTAAATCTTGCGACTGCCTGCATGCCCGCTCTCGTCCTGTCCTGGTGCAAAAAAATCCAAGTCGCGGAAACCCCTCACGAAATGGACGCCGCTGTCCTGGGTTGTGCCCGACTGGAACCAAACCCGCCGGGCATGCGCACCTCCCTCATTGGATGCACGCCTGCAGCAACCTTCAGCAAGCGCCATGCCAGTCCGGTGCCATTTACGCAAGCAATTGAACAAGCAGATAAAAGCTGCCAATTCATGACGAGCTTAAGGTTCAACGCCAGATCTCGAACGCACTGTTGCGGTGCACAATCGGCGCTTGTGCATCGAATTGGGCCACGGCTGGACCGCGCGTAATTTGCATCAGCATTTCTGCTCGCGCACGCGTCGCCCTAAGTTTCAACGGATTAGCAGCGCCCGGCCTGACGCCGATTAAGCGGTCCCCGCGCGGATACTTTTTGCGCCGTTCGCCGTCGCCTCAGGCGGCCGGGCGCAACTGCTTTTGATACAGGAACTCGAGCACGCGGCCGCGTAGCTCGTGGTAACGAGGGTCTTTGACGAGTGCCATGCGCTCGCGAGGACGCGCCAGATTGACCTCCACGATGTCGCCGACCGTCGCCGCCGGGCCGTTAGTCATCATTACAATGCGGTCCGACAACAACACCGCTTCGTCAACATCATGCGTCACCATCAATACCGTGCTGCCGGTCTTGGCGACGATTTTCAGGAGTTCGTCCTGCAAGTGCGCGCGCGTCAGTGCGTCGAGCGCGCCGAACGGCTCGTCGAGCAGCAGTACTTTGGGTTCCATCGACAACGCTCGCGCAATGCCGACGCGCTGCTTCATGCCGCCCGAAATTTCGTTTGGCCGCTTGTCGGCCGCGTGCGTGAGCTGTACGAGATCGAGCGCCTTCAGCGTGCGCGCTTTCAACTGGGACCTGGTCTCGCGTGCGCTGAACACGCGCTCGACTGCCAGATATACGTTCTCGGCGCAGGTCAGCCACGGCAGCAGCGAATGATTCTGAAACACCACGCCGCGATCCGGCCCCGGCCCGGCAATCTCGCGTCCCGCGCACAGCACCACGCCGCTGGTGGGCTGCAGCAGTCCCGCCACCATGTTGAGCAGCGTCGATTTGCCGCAGCCCGAATGACCGATCAGCGACACGAACTCGCCTTCGC
>JAYWDM010000015.1:0-2786 GCA_043779885.1 Betaproteobacteria bacterium
CCTTAAGCCCGGCGTGATCGCCGCGCCGGCCAATGCGGCTATGCCCAGACCGATAAAATCGCGCCGCTCGAGGCTCATGGCGCTCTGCCTTCGCCCCGGGTGGCGGCGACCGGCGCGGCGCGCGGCGCGGTTTCCAAGCTCGCGCCGATTCGTCGCGCGACGGGCTTGTCGCTGCTCGACGCTACCCGCGGCGATGGTGAATGGCATTCAAAGCAATCGATGCGGACCGCGGCGTAGGTATGGCAACTCGCGCAGAACCCGTCTTTTCCGAGCACGCTGTTGGTCTTGGGGTTCGCGTGACAATCGATGCAGTTTTTCAGACTATGCCGGCTCGTGCGGATGCCGCGATGCACGGTCTCATCGCGCTGGTGCAGAATCATGTTCATATGGTTGCGGCGCATTTCAGCGGTCGGCTCGACGCACTGCCCGGGGTTTTCGATCGTGACCGTGGGCGGCGCTGCGCTCGCAAGCTGGCCGTCCATGGCAGCCGCCAGCCCCGCCAGCATCAGCAGGACGATCGACTTGCCAATTGCGCCGAACGGCGCACGGCGTCTGGAATAGCGAACGCCAATGTCACCTTCCCCTTCAAGGGGAAGGATGGGATGGGGATGGGTTTGATGGTGAGCAACGATTAACCCATCCCCACCTCGGTCCTCCCCTTGAAGGGGAGGATGGGAACTCCGCTGCGCGCAATAACGTGGCCCACCCCGGTCCTTCCCTTGCAGGGGAGGGAATGCCTCATAATTTGCGAAGCACCACACTAGTGGTTTCCCATGCCCATCTTGATGTAGCCCGTGGGGCACACGTCGGCGCAGATATGGCAGCCGATACACAGGCTGTAATCGGTATAAACATAGCGGCCCATCGTGGACTCGGACTTCGGCGTGCGTTTGACCGCGAGTTGCGGGCAGTAAATCACGCAGTTGTCGCACTCGAAACACATGCCGCAACTCATGCAGCGCTTGGCCTCGGTCACCGCCTGCTGATCATTGAGGCCCGTCATGCGCTCGGCGTAGTGGCCCAGCACCTCTTCGGCGGACGGGCCCGTGTCAGTGCGTACTATGCGCTCCTGGTACGGATAATGGCCGAGGAAGAGTTCGTCGGACTGGCAGATTTCGGAGGCGCCGCGGTCTTCGTAATTGTGTACGGCGAATCCGCCCACCGCCTTGCCGTCAAGCGAAGTTCCGCGCACGCCGCGGTCGATCTCACGCATGGTCGCGTCGTTCACCGGCGCGAACGGCGCGGGCTCGAGGTTCACTTCGCGCAGTTTGTCGAGCAGGTTGAAGTGATGCACGTCCACCTTCGGACGCTTGGCCATGTCTTTCCCGTTGAGGAAACGGTCTATGCTGTCGGCGGCAACCGAGCCCTGGCCGATCACGGTGGTGAGCAGATGCGGGCGTATGATGTCGCCGCAGACGAAGACTCCCTGCTGGTTCGGCACCTGATAAAACTTGTCGGCGGCAATCAGGCCCTTGCCGTTGTCCAGTTCCTCGAAACCGGTGAAATTTCCTGACTGCCCGATGGCGGAGACGATCAGGTCGGCTTCGAGATCGAATTCACTGCCCGCTTTCCCGACTGGCTTGCCGCTCGCATAGTCGAGTTCGACGACGCGCAGCGCCTTCGCCCGACCCGTCGCGTCGTCCAGTATGACCTTCACCGGCATCAGGCTGCCGCGAATGTTCACGCCTTCGCGCTGCGCGTCCTCGATCTCGTGTTTGGCCGCGTTCATCTGCTCGATCGGCTGCATGGAAATCAGCATCACTTCGGCGCCTTCGCGGGCAGCCATGGTCGAGACGTCGTGCGCGGTGTGCCCATGACGACGAACTCCGGACGTTCGGACTCCTGCATGTTCTTCACATAGCCAAGACGCCGCGCCACCGACACCACATCGACGGAGGTATCGCCGCCGCCGACCACCACCACCCGCCCTGCCACTGCCTGCAGGCGGCCCTGGTTGAAGGCCTCGAGAAACGCGACGCCACTGATGCAGTTAGGCGCATCCGCGCCCGGCACAGGCAGGCTGCGACCGGATTTGCAGCCGATCGCGAACAGCACGGCGTCGAACTGCGCCTGAATGTCCCGCAGTGGAATATCGGTGCCGATGCGCGTGTGGGTCTTGACCGCGACGCCCATGGCCGTGATGCGGTCGATCTCGCCGTTCAGGTGCTTGCGCGGCAGGCGGTAGCCGGGCACGCCGTACTTGGCCATGCCGCCGAGTTCGGCGTGATCGTCGAAGAGGGTCACGCCATGACCCTTCAGGCGCAATTGATAAGCCGCGGACAGTCCGGCGGGACCGCCGCCGATGATCGCGACTGACTTGCCTGTCTCCGCTCCCGCCTGAAAAGCGAAGTTCTGCGCCAGCGCATAATCGCCTATGTATTGCTCGACGGCGTTAATGCCGACGAAATCTTCGACGACATTGCGATTGCAGCCGGTCTGGCAGGGCGCCGGGCACACCCGGCCCATCATCGACGGAAACGGATTGGCGGCAGTCGAGCGGCGGAACGCGTACTCCTGCATGCTCGTGCCGGTGGGCGGCTTCTCGATACCGCGCACGATATTCAGCCAGCCGCGGATATCCTCGCCCGACGGGCAACTCGCCTGGCAGGGCGGCGTCTTATGCACGTAGGTCGGGCATTTATCCGTCGCGTCGGCGCTGAAGATCTGCTCCTGCGGCGAGCGCCATGCATGATCGCCGTCCTTGAACCTGCGGAAAGTGTGGGGGCTTTTCGCATCCGGCTTATTGGCGGGGGCTGACATATCTATCTCCGGTTAAATCATGTTTT
>JAYWDM010000016.1:0-2785 GCA_043779885.1 Betaproteobacteria bacterium
GTGTCGTCCGGCGCGCTCCTTGATCAGCGTGAGCGCATTGTCGATCGCCGCCGGCACGTTAAAGGTTTCGAGGTCAAGCTCCATGCGCCCGGCCTCGACCTTCGAGAGATCGAGAATGTCGTTGATGAGCGACAGGAGGTGCTTGCCGGAGCCGTGTATGTCATTGATGTACTCCTCCTGTTTCTCGTTCATGTCGCCGAACATGCGCTCCTGCAGCACTTCGGAGAAGCCGATGATCGCATTGAGCGGCGTCCTCAATTCGTGCGACATGTTGGCGAGGAACTCCGACTTGTGGCGGTTGGCGATTTCGAGCTGCAGGCTCTTGTCCTGGATTTCATTGAAGAGCCGCACGTTCTCGATCGCAATCACGGCCTGGTCTGCAAAGGTCTTGAGGAGTGCGACTTGTTTGTCGGTGAAATAACCGACTGCGGGGCGGACGACGGCAATTGCGCCGATGACGGTATTTTCACGGGTCATGGGGGAGATCATCGCGCCGCGATAGCCGAGTTCTTCCGCAATGGCCCTGCCACGAGTGGGCACGTCAGCTTCGTCCAGAATGTCGGCGACATGCACGAATTTATTATCCAGTATCGCGCGGCCTGCAAGCGACTCCCGGTCGAGCGGCATCGGATAAAAATCCTGCGCGACCTGCTTTTGGGCGGTGCTGACAAAGGCGGGACGCTCGATGCGGTCGCCATTGACGAGCAGAACGCCGATCAGATTACCGTCGAAAAGCCTGAGCGCGCTATGCACGATGGCATCGAACACCGGCTGCACATTGGTCGGCGAATTGCTGATAACGCTCAGGATTTCGCTGGTGGCGGTCTGCTGTTCGAGCGTTTCGGAGAGTTCGCGCGTGCGCTCATCGACTTTGCGTTCCAGCCCCGCGTACGAATCCTTCAGCCGCGCGGCCATCGTGTTGAACTGGTCGGCGAGCGCCTCGAGTTCATCGCCCGTGCTGACCTCGATGTCCTGATCGAGGTCCCCCGCGCCGATGCGGGCGGCGCCGGCCTGCACGGCGCGAATCGGCTCGACCATGCGGCGCGCGACGACGAGGCTCGCCACCAGCGACAGCACAAGTCCCGCCAGCAGCAGGATGCCCGTGCGTTTGAGCGATTCGTAGAGCGGAGCGAATGCTTCCTCGATGGGCTGCTCGACAAACACATGCCAGCCCAGCGACTGTATGCTGGCGAAAGCGGCGAGCACTTCGCCGCCCTGCAGGTTGCGCGCGATGCTGACGCGCTCGGTGTTGTCGCCCTGCTTGGCGAGCGCCGCTTTCACCTGCGGCAGCGCCAGCAACTCGGATTTTTGCAGCACCTGGCTGATGTCGGGATGCGCGATCAGGTGGCCTTCCGAGTCGATGACGTAGGCAAATCCCTTGTCGCCGATCTTGATGCGCGAGATGACGTCCCAGATGAATTTCAGATTGACCTCGGCCACCGTGATGCCGGCTTCCTCGCTGATGCCGGCCATCGAAATCGTCATGTACGGTTCGGTTTCCTTGCGAAAATAAACCGGGCTGAAATAAGTCTTGCCCGACTTCGGGACCGTGAATTTCGGGTCGTTCGCCAAATCGTCGACGCCGCCGGCGACGTCCATGCCGAGCCGCGATACGCGCAGCTTGACACTGCCTTTGCGGTCGAGCTGGGTCACGTCGGTGACGGCCGGTACCTGGCGCAGCAATTTCAGATAATCGAAACGGCGCTGCTCGGGATTCGCGGCGCCCGCCTGCGGCAGCCGCATCCAGCCGATCTGATGCTCGATCTCCGACACGTAGGCTTCGATGCGGGACGCGGCGGCGGCGGCCTTTTCGCGCTGCAGATCGAGCAGCGCGGACTTGCTTTCCTTGAACGTGAAATACACGCCGATGGCGCCGCTCGCCGCGAGGGCGACGGTCACGAGCGTCACGAAGTAGACGACGTACTTGCGGAACAACGTGCCGCGCAGCTTCATTCGATCACCTTGTCTGCGCGCAACAGGAGTTCGTTCGGAATAGCGAGCCCCAGCGTGCGTGCGGTTTTGCGGTTGACGACCATTTCGAATTTGGAGGACTGCTCCACCGGCAGGTCGGCCGGCTTCGCGCCCTTGATGATTTTGTCGACGTAGGCCGCGGCGCGGCGGTAACTGTCCGCGATGCTCGCGCCATAACTCAGCAGTCCGCCGGCCTCGACTATTTCGATGTTGGTCGAGGCGAGCGGTAATTTATTGCGCAGCGCAAGGGACGCGACCTGGCGCGCCTGCAAACGGAACAGCGCGTCGCCGGGAATGATGAGCGCGCCCGGGCGCTGGCGTACGATCGCGGCATATGCTTTCTCGATGTCGCCCGCGGCCGGCGCTTCCGCGGGCAATATGGTGATGCTCATTTTCTGCGCCGCGGACTGGATGTTTGTCAGCGACACCGTCGAATTCGGATTGGCGGGATTCACCAGCACCGCGATGCGCGACAATTTCGGCATCAGGGTCCGCAGGAGTTCGAGCAGTTTCGGGCTGACGTCTGAAGTCAGTATCGACATGCCCGTGACGTTTCCTCCCGGCCGTCCGAGGCTCGCCACGAAGCCGCTGCCGACCGGATCACCGATCGCCACCATGACTATCGGCGCGGATGTTTTTGTCGCCAGCATCGCGCGCACGCCGGGAGTAGATTGCGCAAGCATGACGTCGGGCTTCAGGTCGGCCAGTTCCATCGCCAGTGCGGGAAGCCGCTCCAGCGCGCCATTGGCGAAGCGCGTTTCGATGGCGATGTTTTTTCCGGGAACGTAACCGAGTTCCTGCAGTCCGCGCAGGA
>JAYWDM010000017.1:0-2785 GCA_043779885.1 Betaproteobacteria bacterium
TACGATTTTGGCAAGAAGTTTGCCGGCTTCGATCAAAGTGAAGCCGACCAGGAGGTGCAGCGGCTGGGGGAAAGCAACGCCAAAATGCAGCAGGAGCTCGCACAACGGCGCGGCGAACTCGTGAAAAGCGAGCGCCTACTCCAGGTGGAACGGGCGACCTATGCGGATCTCGTGAAACAGATGAAAACACTGACCGCGGATAATGCCGCGCTTAAAGAAGACCTCGCGTTTTTCCAGACGTTGATGCCATCGGGCGTCAAGGAGAGCGGGGTGGCAGTCAACCGCTTCATGGTGCAGAATGACGCCCTGCCCGGGGAATACCGTTACCGGCTGCTCGTGACGCAGACCGGCCAGCGCAGCAAGGATTTTCAGGGCAAATTGCAGTTTGTCGTCAATCTGCAGCAGGACAACAAGAAAATCGTCATGAACCTGCCGGCGGAGGATGACCTGGACGGCAGGGGGTACAAACTGGATTTTCGTTTCTATCAGCGCGTCGAGGGCACGTTTCGCGTTGCGGCCGGTACATCCGTTAAAAGCATGCAGGTGCGGGTGTTCGAAAACGGCAGCAAGGAGCCGAAACTGACCCAAAGCGTCAATGCCTCATGAAAGGGAGTATGGCCATGTTTGGAAAAAACAAAAGCAACAAACTGCAGAATCGCATCGATTGCCTGATCGGCGCGGGCACGACCATCGAGGGCAATATCATTTTCAGCGGCGGCCTGCGTGTCGATGGCCATGTGCACGGCGACGTCATCGCCGCGGATGAGAAACCCGGCACGCTGGTACTGTCCGAGCAGGCGAAAATCGAAGGTGAAATCCGCGTCTCCCACGTGGTTATAAACGGCACCGTCGTCGGCCCTATCAATGCCGGCGAATACGCAGAACTGCAAGCCAAAGCGAATGTCACAGGGGATGTATACTATCGCACGCTTGAAATGCAACTTGGCGCAGTGGTGCAGGGGCGCCTGGTTTATCAGGCCGAGGGCAAGTCCGACAAGGTCGTGCAATTGAAACCGGCTACCGCGGACTGAACACGGCGTCAGGGCACAGCGGCAGCAAAAATGACAGCAACGGCGCCAAATTTCCAGGAGTACACAGCATGAATGCCATCACCGAAATGCCCGCTCCGCTCGTGTTTACGGACAACGCGGCGGCCAAAGTCAAGCAGTTGATCGACGAGGAGGGCAATCTTGAACTCAAGTTGCGCGTGTTCGTCACCGGTGGCGGTTGCTCGGGATTCCAGTACGGTTTCACTTTCGACGAGGCGGTCAGCGAAGACGATACCTCGATGGAGAAGAACGGCGTCACGCTGTTGATCGATCCGATGAGCCTGCAATATCTCGGCGGTGCCGAAATCGACTATCAGGAAGGCATTGAAGGCGCGCAATTCGTAATCAAGAATCCGAATGCGACTTCAACCTGCGGGTGCGGCTCGTCGTTCTCTGCGTGATTCGGGACCTCAGTCAACGCCGAGGGCGCCGCTGGCGCCCTTTTTGTTTCAGGCCGGGTAAATCGCGCCCAGCACGCGCGGACCGCGCGCACCGGTAACCGACGGAAGATTGCCCGGCAGTGCCTTCTGTGTTTGCCGGGCGAGCCATGCGAATGCGAGCGCTTCGACGTGCTGGGCGTTAACGCCCAGCATGTCCGTCGCCGCAAATACCCGCGGCGCAAGTTGCTGCGACAGCAATGCGCAGAGCGCGACATTCCGCGCGCCGCCGCCGCAGACATACACCTCCTGCGCACCGGCGCAGAATTTCCCGATTGCGTCGGTAATGCTCGTCGCCGTCAGCGCGAGCAGAGTCGCCTGAACGTCGGCCGGCTTATACGTGCCGGTCAACCGCTGCGTCAACCAATCGGAATCAAAAGTATCGCGGCCCGTGCTTTTGGGCGGCGCGCGGCGAAAGTAATCGTCGGCGAGGAGCCGCGCGAGCAACTCCGGAACCGCCGTGCCGGTTTGCGCCCATACACCATCGCAATCAAAGGGTTGCTTGAGTTGCTCCTGGCTCCACGCGTCGAGCAGCAGATTGCCCGGCCCGCAATCGAATCCGGTTACCGTCGCCGCGGGCGGCAGGTCGGTAAGATTGGCAATGCCGCCGATATTGACGATCACGCGATGCTTATCGGGGACGGCGAAGACTGCGCGGTGGAATGCCGGCACGAGCGGCGCGCCCTGGCCGCCGGCGGCAACATCGCGGCCGCGAAAATCGCAAATGACACTGACACCGGTCAGTTCGGCCAGCAACGAACCGTTGACGAGCTGTATCGTGTATCCGTCCGCAGGCCGGTGCCGCACGGTCTGGCCATGGCAGCCGACGGCGTTCACGGTTTGGGCGGTGACCGAACACTCGGCGAGCAGCGTCTGTACGACTAATGCGTATTCGTGCGCGAGTTCGTTTGCCGCCAGCGCCGCGCGCCGCAATTCGTCGCCGGCGGACTGATTAAGCGCCAGCAGCTCAGTCCGTAACGTGGGCGCGAAGGGCCGGTGCCGGTGTCCGACCAGACGTGGCCGGGCAGTACTCAGATCGGCAAGAACCGCATCGACGCCGTCGAGGCTGGTGCCGGACATCAGCCCGACGTAAAGCTCGGGCATCGGGCGTCAGAGTCCGTAACATAATGAAACACGTGTGCGTTGCAGCCAGAATTGGTGATGGCAAGGCGCCCGGTGAAGCGAATACTCAATGTATTCGCAAGACGAGCAACGCGGCCAGCGCCGATTCTGGCTGCAACCCTTCGGGCTGGCACGAGTTTTGGCCCATGGCGTTGTCGAAAGTCCCTTGCTTAGAAT
>JAYWDM010000018.1:0-8085 GCA_043779885.1 Betaproteobacteria bacterium
GTCGCGCCGAACACGCTGCCCGACGCGCCGCCGCCGAATGCAGCGCCCATGTCGGCGCCTTTGCCGTGCTGCAACAGCACCAAACCGCATATGGCAAGCGCGGCCACGACATGTATCACCAACAACAATGTTTCCATAAGTCCCTCGTGTACCTTTTACTGGCGTTGCGCCGACCGGCAAATCGCCATGAACTCTTCAGCTACCAGCGCTGCGCCGCCGATCAAACCGCCATCGATGTCCGGCATCGCGAACAATTGCGGCGAATTTGCGGCCTTGACGCTGCCGCCATACAAAATCTTCAGCTCCGCCGCAACGGCAGCATCGTTCGCCGCAATGCGCTGGCGGATAAACGCATGCGCCGCCTGCGCCTGCTCAGGTGTCGCAGTCTTCCCGGTGCCTATTGCCCAGACCGGTTCGTACGCGATCACTGCCATTGCGAGTGCCGCAATTCCCGCCGCCCCCGTTACCGCATCGAGTTGCCGGCCCACCACCAGCTCCATGACTCCAGCTTCGCGCTCGGCAAGCGATTCACCGACGCAGAATATGGGCGTGAGCCCCGCCGCGAGCGCCGCGCAAAACTTGGCCGCGACCGTCGCGTCATTGTCGCCGAAAATACTGCGGCGTTCCGAGTGTCCTACGATCGCATAACGGCAACCAAACTCGCGCAACATCGCCGCCGTGACGGCGCCCGTATAAGCGCCGGCGCCGAACTGGCTTACATCCTGACCGCCCCAACTCACCGCTGTTCCCGCGAGCAGTTGCTGGGTTTGGGACAGGAACGGATATGGCACGCACACCGCGCATTCGGCGCCATTCAGCCCGGACGCGTCGGCGCGCAATTGGTCCAGAAGTCGCTGGTTCGAGGCCAGATCACCGTTGGATTTCCAGTTGCCAGCTACCAGCCTGCCGCGCATCAACGATCCGTCCGTCGTAAAGCCTGCAGATTTTACCGGGGTCGCCTTGCAGGGTCAACGTAATTCAGGTTTTGTGCAGCGCCCAAGCCCTTTGATTCAAGAAGGATTTTGAGGCTTGCGCGGAAACAGGAAAACGGCCCGGGACGCGGCAATGCAGTGGCCTGCGCGGCGCGGCCGCGGCCGGTGAGAAATAATGCTTAGCGCGCCGCCTTGCGTACTGCAGCAGCGATGGTTTCAGCCCACGCCGCCACGCGCGCCCGCGATTTGCCTTCTACCATTACGCGAATCAACGGCTCGGTGCCCGAGGCACGCAGGAGCACGCGCCCGCTGGTATCAAGCGCCGCGGTGGCCTTGGCGACCGCCTGCTGCACGTTGCGGTTCACGCTGAAATCGAAACCGGGTCTGGTACGCACGTTGACCAGCACCTGCGGGTAAAGCTTCACCGCGGACGCCGCTTTGGCAAGCGGCGTCTTACTGTCGCGCAACGCCGCCAGAACCTGCAACGCCGAAACGATCCCGTCGCCGGTGGTGTGCTGGTCGAGACAAATTATGTGCCCGGAATTCTCGCCGCCGAGTTCCCAGCCGCACGCTTGCAACATCTCCAGTACATAGCGGTCGCCGACCTTGGCGCGCGCGAACGGGATGTTAAGGCGCGCGAGTGCATGCTCCATGCCGAGATTGGTCATCTGCGTGCCGACCACACCGCCCTTGAGCGGGCGGCTGCCGCGCTGGCGATGGCTGGCAATAACGTATAGCAATTGGTCGCCGTCGTAAACCGCGCCTTTGGCATCGACCATCACCAGCCGGTCGCCGTCACCGTCGAGCGCGATGCCCAGATCGGCGCGTTCGCGTTTGACCGCGTCCTGCAATGCGCGCGGGTGCGTCGCGCCGCACCCGGCATTGATGTTATAGCCGTCGGGCTGATTGCCGATTTCGACAACATCGGCGCCGAGCTCGTGAAACACGTGGGCCGCCACGTGGTACGTCGCGCCATTGGCGCTGTCAACAACCAGGCGCAAGCCGTGCAGGTCGAGGTGCGCCGGAAACGTACTCTTGCAGAACTCGATGTAGCGTCCAGCCGCATCGTCGATACGGCGCACCTTGCCGAGTTGCGCCGATCTTCCGCACTGCAAAGGACGCGCCAGTGCGGACTCGATCGCGCTCTCGACCTTGTCCGGCAGTTTGGTGCCGCCGCCGGAAAAAAATTTGATGCCGTTGTCGTCGTACGGATTATGCGACGCACTGATCACGATGCCGGCCGCGAGCCGCAATGCGCGCGTCAGATACGCGACAGCCGGCGTCGGCATCGGTCCGACCAGCAGAACGTCCACCCCGGCCGCCGCCAGCCCCGCCTCGAGCGCCGACTCAAGCATGTAGCCGGACACGCGCGTGTCCTTGCCGATAAGCACCGTGGGTCGCTCGCCGCTGTAGCCTGCCCGCGTGAGCACCTTGCCTGCCGCGTAGCCGAGCCGCAAAACGAAGTCCGGCGTAATCGGCGCTTCACCGACCTTGCCCCGTATGCCGTCTGTGCCGAAATATTTTCTGGTCATGGGTTATGGGTGATGGGTGACGGGTGATGGGTCATGGGTCATGGGTCATGGGTGACGAGTAATGGGTCGCGATTCTGCAATGGCACTTCATCTTACGGAAATCTCACTCCCATTACCCATCACTCATGACCCATCACCGCCGAAAAAACGGCGAGCGCATCGCGTGTTGCCGCAACGTCGTGCACGCGCACGATGCTCGCACCCTTACCCGCTGCAATCACTGCCGCCGCCACGCTCGCGAAAACGCGCTCATTCACTGCGCGGCCAGTGATGCTGCCGAGCATCGCTTTGCGCGAAATTCCGGCGAGCACCGTTGTACCTGCTGCGGCGAAGCGATCCAGATTGCGTAAAAGTGCGAGATTATGCACCAGCGTCTTGCCGAAGCCAAAACCTGGATCGATGACGATGCGATCGAGCGGAATTCCGGCGGCGCGCACGGCTTGCGTGCGATCCTGCAGAAATGCCAGCACTTCTGCGACGACGTCCTCGTAGTGCGGATCGACCTGCATGCTGGCCGGCGTGCCCTGCTTATGCATAAGGCACACCGCCACGTCGCTCGCCACGACCGCCTCCACCGCGTCCGGTGACTGCAACGCGTTGATGTCGTTAATCATTGCCGCGCCCGCGGCGATGGCCTCGCGCATGAGTTCCGGTTTGCGCGTATCCACCGATACCGGCACGGCCCCGGCCGCCAACTGCTCCAGAACCGGCAGCACGCGCCTGCGCTCATCCTCAAGCGTGACGCCGCGCGCGCCTGGACGCGTGGACTCGCCGCCGATATCAATGATGTCGGCGCCTTCGGCTACCAGTTGTCGCGCGCGCGCCAGCGCCGCCGGGATGGTCGCGAATTGCCCGCCGTCGGAAAACGAATCGGGAGTGAGATTGACGACCCCCATGATAAGGGGGCGCGCAAGGGAAAGCGTGAACTTGCCGCAGCGCAGAGATCGGGACATAAGGATGAAGGCGGCAGGATGAAGGATGAAACCGCAGCAAGCGCAAACGCGGCATTATTCAGCCTTCATCCCGCATCCTTCATCCTTCATCCTGGCAATTACGCTCCCGGCACCGGCGCGGCGGTTGCCGCGGGACTGGGCGGATTGTCCTTGGGCGGCACACTGTTCGTCGCCGCGGCGGGCTTGGGTGGACGCGGTTCGCGGCCTTCCATGATGTCTTTCAGCTGGTCGGAATCCATCGTTTCCCACTCCAGCAGCGTCTTGGCCATCTTCTCGACCTTGACGCGATTCTCTTCGACGATGTTGCGCGCGACCAGGTACTGCTGGTCGATGATGCGGCGGATTTCGGCGTCGACTTTCTGCATCGTCGCTTCCGACATGTTCTTGTGCGTGGTGACCGAACGGCCGAGGAAAACTTCGCCCTCGTTCTCGCCGTACACCATCGGCCCCAGAGCGTCCGACATGCCCCATTCGGTGACCATGCGGCGTGCAAGTGTCGTGGCGTTCTGGAAGTCGCTGCTCGCCCCGGTCGTCATCTGGCCGAGAAACACCTCCTCAGCGATGCGACCGCCCAGGGAAACCGAGATATCCTGCAGCAAATGCTCGCGATCCTTGCCGTGGCGGTCCTGCTCGGGAAGCATCCACGTCAGGCCGAGCGCGCGGCCGCGCGGGATGATCGTTACCTTGTGCACCGGGTCGGCTTTCGGCAGGGTGTAGGCAACGACCGCGTGGCCTGCTTCGTGATAGGCGGTCGTGATACGTTCGTCTTCCGGCATCACCATGGAACGGCGCTCCGCGCCCATATAGATCTTGTCCTTGGACTGTTCAAAGTCGTCCATGTCGACCAGCCGCTTGTTCTTGCGCGCCGCGAACAAAGCGGCCTCGTTGACCAGGTTGGCGAGATCCGCGCCCGACATGCCGGGCGTGCCGCGCGCAAGAATGTCCGCCTTGACGTCGGGCGCCATCGGCACCTTGCGCATGTGCACGAGCAGAATCTGCTCGCGTCCGCGGATGTCCGGCAGGGGCACCACGACCTGGCGATCGAAGCGGCCGGGACGCAGCAATGCGGGGTCGAGCACGTCGGGACGGTTGGTCGCGGCGATCACTATCACGCCGGCGCTGCCTTCGAAGCCATCCATCTCGACCAGCATCTGGTTGAGGGTCTGCTCGCGCTCGTCGTTGCCGCCGCCCAGGCCGGCGCCGCGCTGACGGCCGACGGCGTCAAGTTCGTCGATGAACACGATACAGGGCGCATGCTTCTTCGCCTGCTCGAACATGTCGCGCACGCGCGCGGCGCCCACGCCGACGAACATTTCGACGAAATCGGAACCTGAAATGCTGAAAAACGGCACTTTTGCCTCACCCGCGATTGCACGTGCGAGCAAAGTCTTGCCGGTACCGGGCGAACCCACCATCAGCACGCCTTTCGGAATACGGCCGCCGAGTTTCTGAAATTTGCCCGGGTCGCGCAGAAACTCGACGAGTTCCGCGACTTCTTCCTTCGCTTCCTCGCAACCCGCGACGTCCGCGAACGTCACACTGTTGTTGGTCTCATCCATCATGCGCGCGCGACTCTTGCCGAACGAGAATGCGCCGCCGCGCCCGCCGCCCTGCATCTGGCGCATGAAAAAGATCCAGATGCCGATCAGGAGCAGCATCGGGAACCAGGAGATAAAAATATTCATCAGGAACGATTGCTCTTCCTCGGGCTTGGCATCGACCTTGACGCCCGCTTTCAGCAGATCGCTCACCATCCACAAGTCGCCGAGAGTGCCGGGGCTGTAAGTCACGTACTTGCGGTTGTCCTGCGATTGCCAGCGCACGGTACGTCCCTCGACCGACGCCGAAATCACGCGTCCCTGCTTCACTTCGTCCATGAATTGGGAGTACGGAATAATGCTTTGCGCGGCCTGCCGGTTGCTGAACTGGTTGAACACCGTCATCAGGACCAGCGCAATGACCAGCCAGATTGCCACATTCTTGATCAAATTATTCAACGTCGTTCCTCATCACCATTGACTCCCGCCGAAACTCGTATCTATTTCAATTCTAAACTCTTTTCGCACTAAATGTTAGTGCGGGCGCGCGCCCGTCCGTCGCCTGCTCAGGCCGCGTCCCTGCAGTCCTTGCCCAGCAAGTACATCTCGTTGCTGCGGCCGCGCGACGCTTCGGGTTTGCGCGTGACGACCGGTTTGAAGTGGGCGCGCATTTCGCGCAAAAACTCTTGAAATCCAGAACCCTGGAACACTTTGACCAGCAAACTGCCGCCGGGTTTCAAATGCTTTACGGCAAATTCGAGTGCAAGTTCAGCCAGGTGCATCGCCCGCGCCTGATCGCTCAGCGCAATACCACTGATATTGGGCGACATGTCGCTTAATACAAGATCGATCGGCCGCCCCGCGAGTTCACGCTCCAGCGCAGCCACGACCGCGTCTTCGCGAAAGTCGCCCTGCAAAAAGGTTACGTGTGGCAATGGCGCCATTGCGAGGACGTCCACGGCAACGACGCGTCCGCGCGCGCCGAGTTTGCCCGCAGCAACCTGCGACCAGCCGCCGGGCGCGGCGCCGAGATCGACAACCACCATGCCCGGGTTGAGCAGCTTGTCGCGCGCAGCAATCTCGAGCAATTTGTAGGCGGCGCGCGAACGATAGCCTTCGGCTTTCGCGCGCTGCACATACACGTCGTTGACGTGCTCCATCATCCACTGTTTACTGGTCTTGGTGCGTTTCATCGGTTAGCATACCGCCATGATTCTCGAACTCACATCAACTCTGCGCCGCGCGCTGCGCGCCCGCGCCCACGGTCTGGCTCCGGTCGTGATGATCGGGGAAGCCGGCCTGAGCACTACGGTACTCAACGAAACCCACCGCAATCTTGCCAGCCACGAACTGATCAAGATCCGCGTGTTTGCGGGTGACCATGCGACGCGCAGCCGGCTCCTGGACGAAATCTGCGCCACGCTGCATGCGGCGCCGGTCCAGCATATTGGCAAGATACTGGTCATCTACCGCCCCGCGCCGGAAAAAGCCGTTGCCAAGCCGAAGAAAAGCAAACCGAAGCGCAAACCCGTGCGCCGGACCAAACGCAGCTTTCAACACTGAAGTGCGGCGCGCGAAGCCGGCATGACGCCGTCAGCGCGGATCGCGGCCCTGCAACCAAACGAGTAAAAGTCCCAGCACGCTCTGAATAAGGTAGAGCACGCTGGCAACGCCGTGCCACGCGGCAAAGCGATCACGAAATACGCTTTCCATTACCTCCTTCGGCAGCGCCTGACCCTTGAGGCTCGCGAGTATCGGTTGCACCCAGAATTCCCCCGCGAGGGTGAGCAGCAGCATCGCCAGCACAATCCACAACACGGCCTGCCTGAAGCTGCTGCCGCCAAAACGCAGCAGGCGAAAGATTATGGCGTAGGACGCGCAGCCGATGCCGATATACGCGATCAGCGTAAACAGCCTGCCGGCGATGGCGCCCGCCAGCGCGCGGTCCGCCAGCGCATGAAACAGCGTCGGCGCAACGACGTAGCCAATTGCCCACAAACCGCCGATCCACAGCGTCAACGCCATCGCGTAGATGGCCGCGGCGAGCGATTTCATCTCAAATGTATTTCACATCCCGTATTTCATACTCGCGCACGCCGCCCGGTGCTTTCACCTCGGCGACGTCGCCCGGATGCCTGCCGATCAGCGCGCGCGCGATCGGCGAACTGATCGAGATCTTGCCCTGTTTGATGTCGGCCTCGTCGTCACCGACGATCTGGTAGGTGACAACCTCGCCGTTGTCCATTTCCTCGAGTTCGATCGTCGCGCCGAACACGCAGCCGCCGTCCGCATCGATCAACGCGGGATCGATGATTTGCGCGTTGGACAGTTTGCTTTCGACCTCGGCAATGCGCCCCTCGGTGAAACTCTGGCGTTCCTTGGCTGCCGCGTATTCGGCGTTCTCCGAAAGATCGCCGTGCGCGCGCGCCTCGGCGATCGCCGCGATAATGGCGGGACGCTGCACCGTCTTCAGTTCGTGCAGTTCCGCGCGCAGCTTTTCCGCGCCGACCACCGTCAATGGAGTTTTTGCCATGGTTACCCGTCCCTTTCGTTACCGTGCCGCCGCGATACGGCGATGCAACCCCTGCACGTCATATGCGTTCAGCTCGCGCGATTGCCGCATTCCCGTGCAGGCGGCACGCGCGCCCGCGAGGGTGGTATATAAAGTGATGCGCGCCTGCAGCGCGGCGCGCCGGATCACGTAGGAGTCCCGCACCGCGGTGCGCTTTTCCTCGACGGTATTCACGATCAGCACGACATCGCCGTTCTTGATCATATCGACCACGTGCGGACGCCCCTCCGCGACCTTGTTGATCGGCAGCACCGCCAGGCCGTCGGCGGCAAGCGCGGCGGCAGTGCCGCGCGTCGCCACGAGCTGAAAACCCAGCGCCACGAGTTCGCGCGCAATCGTCACCGCCGCCGGCTTGTCGGCATCGCGCACGCTGACGAATACCTTGCCCGATTCCGGCAGGCGGTCGCCCGCCGCGAGCTGCGATTTCACGAACGCTTCACCGAAACTCGCACCCACCCCCATCACTTCGCCCGTGGATTTCATTTCCGGCCCGAGTATGGTATCTACGCCAGGGAACTTGATGAACGGGAACACGGCTTCCTTGACGGAATAGTAAGG
>JAYWDM010000019.1:0-2781 GCA_043779885.1 Betaproteobacteria bacterium
AGAACGCCTGCATCCATTGTTTGCCGCCGAAATCGGCGGCGTCGATCTCACACTGCCGCTTGATGACGCGGTGTGGCGCGGTATCGAGGATGCGTTCGAGGAATATTCAGTCCTCGTGTTTCACGATCAGCGGGTTGATGACGAACAGCAGATCGCGTTCAGCCGCCGCTTCGGCGAGCTTGAGACGACAGTCGCCAGCGCGGGCAACGCCGGCAAGACCAGCGTCGTCGCCGACATCTCGAACGTAGGCGCGGACGGCAAACTGCTCCCGCTCGACGCGAAAGAAATGAAGTTTCGCGACGGCAACGAGATGTGGCATACCGACAGTTCGTTCAAGCGCGTGCCGGCTAAGCTGTCGCTGCTGTCCGCGCGCGAAGTGCCGGCATAGACGCCCGGACACCGGCGTACGACGGTGCGACGAAATCTACACTAATCACCAGGAATTCCAAAGATGAAACTGACGCTCTGCTACGCCCCCATGACCTGCGCGCTGGTGCCTTACGTGACGTTGACGGAAGCCGGTGCCGATTTCGACGTGCAGAACCTCAATTCGCGCTCAGGCCAGTTGAGAACGCCCGAATTCCTGAAGCTCAACCCCAAGCATAAAGTGCCCGTGCTCATGATCGACGGCGAGCCGCTGACGGAGAACATCGCAATCCAGATCTGGATTGCGCGCCGCTTTCCCCGCGCGAAGCTGTTGCCGGCGGAGCCCGCGGCGGAGATCAGGGCGATTTCGCTGATGGCGTGGTTCTGCTCGGGCATCCACCCGCACCTGACGCCCAACGCAAGACCGGAGAACTTCTGCGATCTGCCCGGCTCGGAAGAAAGCGTGAAGCGCGTCGGCAACAAACTGCTGTTCGAGGATTTCAAACTCGCCAATGAACTGCTGGCCGGACGCGAATGGTTCTGCGAACACTTCACCGCTGTCGATGCCTATTTCTTCTGGTGTTTCCGGCGCGCGATTTCGTTCAAGCTCGATCTCTCGGCTTTCGCCCACTGCATGGCCCATTTCGAGCGCGTCAGGCAGCGCCCGAGCGTGCAGAAGGTGCAGGCCTACGAAAAAGAAGTGCTCGCTGCATTCGCCAAAGCAGCATGACGCCAGCACCGTAGGGCGGAAAAGCGCAGCGCTTTCCGCCGCCACTTGCAACGCAGTCAAAACTCTCATTCGGCGGATTACGCTGCGCTTATCCGCCCTGCGTGCTACGTGCCGCTCAACTCCTCCCCCTTCAAGGAGGAGGACGGGAGGGGGATGGGTTTACTTCGCTGACACGCGCCGTCATCTTCAGGCGTCACTCCGCTGTGATGTTTGCCGCGCGGGCAATCGACGTGAATGCGGCTATCTCGTCGAGGATGAGTTTGTCGAACACTTCCGCCGTGGTGGGCGCGGGATCGAGTCCGATCGGCGCCCAGCGGCTGCGTAAATCAGGCGCCCTCAAGATGCGCGTGATTTCGGCATTGAGCCGGTCGACGATCGCACGCGGCGTCTGCCGCGCCGTGAGCAGTCCGAACCACAACGTCGATCGGTAACCCGGCACACCCGCCTCGCTGACCGTCGGTACATCCGGCACGAGGGGGTCGCGCTGCAGCGAGGAGACGCCGAGCGCGGCGAGCTTGCCTTCTTTCACGAGGTTCACCGCGTTCGCGATCGGCGCCATGAAGAATTGCACGCGCCCGCTCATGGTCTCGGTCAGCGCTTCGGGTATGCCCTTGAACGGCACGTGGACGACGTTGAGCGCGGCCATGCTCTTGAACTGCTCGCCGGCGAAATGCGTGCCGCTGCCGACGCCGGCGGAAGAAAAATTGAGCTGCCCGGGCTTTGCTTTCGCCAGCGCCAGAAGATCAGATAGTGATTTCACGCCGAGTGCGGGCGCAACCACCAGCAGATACCTTGAACTGGCGGTCAGTGTGATGCCGGCGAAATCCTTGCGCGCGTCGTAAGGTAGTCTGGCGTAAATTGCCGGCGCCACCGCATGCGCCGAAGAAACCGACAGCAACGTGTAACCATCGGGATTGGCGTGCGCCACGGTTTGCGCCGCTATGGTGCCGCCCGCGCCGGGCCGGTTGTCGACGACGACGTTCTGCTGCCAGCTCTCGGCCAGCTTCTGCGCGATGAAACGCGCCGTGATGTCGGGCCCGCCGCCGGGCGTAAAGCCGACCACGATGCGGATCGGTTTGGCGGGATAGTTCGCGCTTTGCGCTGCTGCGATGCCTGCCGCCGCAAGCGCGGCGCCGAGACATGCGGAGCACAAGAATATCTGCTTCAAACGTTTCTCCTTTCGCGCGAGAACTTCCGCCGCCAATGCGCCGGAGTCAGGCTGGAAGAACCGCCGGCGCGGACCGGTTGCTGTTCCAGGTGCGCGTTGCACAGGCCGAAAACGCCGCAGTATACTGCATGGCCCTTACCTTCCGATCCGCTGCAACCGGAGAAGCTCCCGTGAAGAACCGATCGCTTTATCTGCCCGCAGCGTGGCTTGCCGCCGCCTCGGTCATGCCATGCGCGCGCAACGGATCGGGAGGCGGCAAATGAAAACAGCCGCCGCCATCGTTTCAATCTGCATCGCGGCGCTGCACTGCGGTTCAGGCCTTGCGCAAACGTACCCGGCGCGCCCGGTGCGCGCGATTTCCGTGTCCGGCCCGGGCGGCGCGGGCGACGCCATGCAGCGGCTGGTGCTCGACCGGCTCGGGCAGGCGCTCGGCCAGAATGCAGTGATCGATTACCGTCCCGGCGCCAACGGCATACTCGCCGCGGAGCTCGCCTCGAAAGCGCCGGCCGACGGCTAC
>JAYWDM010000020.1:0-2780 GCA_043779885.1 Betaproteobacteria bacterium
AGTGTTACTTTAGTATAACCTTTACGTGGGACAGGCGCAACGCCGGGCAGCGACCGGGCCAGGCTGATGCACGAGCAGGAGAAGTCAGACCCTTGCATATTAGCGAAGAAGCCGGTGAACAAACCCGGGCAACCGGGAGCGGAATCGGTGGAGCGAAGGCGGGGGGGGGCGAAGGGAACACGGTAGTGCCGCACACGTGCCGGACACCGAGCCGGGAAAGCGTGTCACAGGGGCTGGACCGTGTACGGCAAGCAGCAGCACGCCTTGCCGTCAATCACCCGAAGTGGGAGCCGAGCGCGTAAATTGTGCCCGCTCGGATCTGTGCGGGGGGTACCGGGTAACCGGTACTCCTACCGCGATAAGTCGTGATTGGGTGATTCAGTGAATAGTAAATTGGGTAACCCAATCACTTAATCACTTTTGTTAGCCGCCTTGCGTGTGACTTCGCGAATTTCTTCCCGCCGCTTAAGCCACCACGAATAACCGCGCGGCAGTAAGTCCAAATAATCCGGAACGCCGAGTTCGCGCGCCGCGTGCACGGGCCAGTTCGGATTCCACAGCAGTTCGCGCGCGAGCGCGATCAAGTCCGCCTGCCCGCGCTGCAATATCTCTTCGGCCTGATGCGCTTCGGTGATGAGGCCGACCGCAATCGCTTTGACATTCGCTTCGCGCCTGATACGCTCTGAGTACGGCACATGGTATCCGGGAATACGCGGCACCAGCGTCGCGGTGCCCGGCCCGTTGATGCCGCCGGACGACGTGGTTGCCACTTCGGCGCCGCGTTCTTTGGCGGCGCGTACAAGCGCAACGGTATCATCGACGCTCCATCGACTGTTGGCGCCGTCGACCGCGGTACGCGCATGAATACGGGCTGGTCAGGTGGCCATACAGCGCGCACCGCTGCGACGATTTCGAGGCACAGGCGCATGCGTCCGGCAAGGTCGCCGCCGTACGCGTCGGTGCGCTGATTGCTGGACGGCGACAAAAACTGATGTATGAGGTAGCCGTGCGCGGCGTGCACTTCGATGATGTCGTAACCGGCATCCAGCGCGCGCAGCGCTGCTTCGCGCCAGTGCGCGATGATTGCGCCGATCTCACCGCGATCGAGCGCGTGCGGCACGGGCGCTGCCTTGCTTGCGGGCACCGCGCTCGCGGAAACGGTTTGCCACGGCGCCTCGCTATGTTTTGCGTCCGCTGCATTGAGCGGGCGATAACCGTCCCACGGCGCGCAGCCGGAGCCTTTGCGTCCCGAGTGGCCGATCTGGATTGCGGGTACCGCGCCCTGGCTGCGGATGAAGTCGTTGATGCGTCGGTACTGCGGGATGTGCGCATCTGCATAGATTCCGGCGCAGTGATAAGACTTGCGCCCGCGTTCCTCGACCGACGTTTCCTCGCAGAAAACGATGCCCGCGCCGCCCATCGCGAACTTGCCCAGATGCACAAGGTGAAAGTCGGTCGGTCTGCCGTCGTCCGACGAGTACTGGCACATCGGTGAAACGACAACGCGGTTGCGCGCGGTGACGCCGCGCAGCGCGAGCGGCGTGAAAAGCAGGGGCAGGGGCGTTGCGGTTGACATGCGGCGGGGCGACGTGCAGCTGAATTGATACGCACGGATTCTAAACCATACGGCCGCGCGCCGACGCTGGTAAAATGCCAGCCTCGCGCCTGGCGCAACGGGTCGTTAGCTCAGTCGGTTAGAGCAGGGGACTCATAATCCCTTGGTCGTTGGTTCGAGTCCAACACGACCCACCATTATTCAAATGGTTAGCAGTTAATTAGCTCACCAACTTTTTCTGGCTGTGCCGCAATTGTGTCATCAAGCAACCTCGTGATGATTTCCGCATGCATCGCCAGATTCGCCGGAGCAAGATGCGCGTAACGCCTCACCATCTCCGCCGACTCCCAAGCTCCCATCTCTTGCACTGTGTAAAGCGGCGTACCGTTCTGCACTAGCCAGCTTGCCCAAGTATGGCGAAGATCGTGCCAACGGAAATTAGCAATTTCCGCGCGCGTCAGCGCATCCCGCCATGCTTTGGTATTTGCCCACGCTATCGGCTTGCCACGGAAGGTAAATACCCGCGACGCGTGCTTCCCGATTTGCCGCCGCAACACGCTTACGGCAATTTCGCTCAGCGACACATGAATATCTTTGCGTCCCTTCGCTTGATCGCCGTAAATCCATGCGACTCGCCGCTCTAGGTCTACCTGCGACCATTCCAGCTCGATCACATTCGATTGCCTTAGACCCGTGGCTAGTGCAAACACCACGACTTCCCGCTGGTGATCCGGCAATTCTCCAAGCAACCGTTTTGCTTGCTCCGGTGTAATCCAGCGGACACGCCGCTTTGCTTCACGATACAGCTTTACCTTCGGCGCTCGATCAATCCATTCCCATTCATTCACAGCCTTCCGAAGAACAGCGCGTATCAACGCCAATACACGGTTAGCCGTTGCGGGACTGGTTTGCTGCGCCTTTGCTTCTCCAATGGCGGCGATTAGTTCACGATCAACATTTTCGAGTAGACGACCCCGAAGATATTGCTGCAACCACCGAATCTTGCCCTTATCCTGCTCGTGAGTCGCTTTGTGCCGGGTTTCAGTCAGCCATTTCAAGGCCGCCTCATCCCACGTGCGCTTCGGCTTCTCCCCCAGTTTATTCACACGCCAGGCATCTGCCTTCAGCTTGTCGTGGAATTCCTGGGCTTGAGACTTTTCTTCGGTGTTAGCAGTGCATCTAATTCGCTCGCCGCTTGGTGTGGTGAAATCAATCCACCACGTAC
>JAYWDM010000021.1:0-2776 GCA_043779885.1 Betaproteobacteria bacterium
GCAGCTGCGCGGAGGATTGCATGATAATCAGGTTCGGGGCCAGGCGCTCCTGCACCCGCATTATCGCAGGTCATTGCGCCGCTGCCATCGAGCGGGCGAGTGCGGCGGCGGCAACTGAAATCAGCAGGATTGCTGCTGACGCAGGGACCGCCGTTCGGCGCCTGTTTTTGTACTGTAAATTGCGGTATCATGCTGCCCACTTAAAAAATAACCCGGCGCGAACCGGTTGGTTCGGGAAAAAATTCCATGGCGTTTTATGCCTTCTATGCGGTGGCCATTGCAATCCTGATATTGCACTTCTCGGGATGGCTCAAGCGCCATGATCTCGAATGGGTGATGCTCGTACTTGCCGCCGCCGTATTCCCGGCGGTCGTTTACCTGAAGTAGCCGGACTGCGTTCACGCGCCGGGCATCGTGCATGCCGCCGGGTTGTTCCGCGGCAACTTGCAATGCGCCTATTTCAGCAACAATGCCATGCCGCTCGCGATCAGGAGCACCGCCAGCACTTTGGAAAAAGTTTCCTGGCTGAACCTGCGATGGATGCGCTCTCCGCACCACGTCGCAATCCACGTCACGGGCAGCATCAGCGCCACCAATAAGAGCGTACCGGCAGTGTAGTAACCCGCGACCGTGTAGCCGAACACGCGCGCCGCCATTTCGAAAAACCATAACATTGCAGCCGTCGCGCGGAACTCGACTTTGCCGATTCCGCGCAGGTGCATGTAGATCACGATTATCGTCCCGCCGCCGCCGCCGAACATCGTATCGATGAAGCTGCCGCTGAAGCCCGCGACGGCGGCCCAGCGCTCCGAGCAGCGAATCCCGGGCAACCCGGTGTAGTGAACCGCGAGCGCATATATCGCATAGCCGATCGTCACTACCCCGAGACATTTGAGCAACAGACTGTTATCGAGCGACCGGAACAGGAATATGCCGGCCGCGACGCCAATCAGCGTCGGCGCCAGCAGCAGCCACACTTCGCGCCAGATCACGTCGCGCCGGTCGCGCACGACCAGGAAACAGAACAGCACGAATACCAGGAGCCCCATCATCGGCACCGCGGCGTGGATGGGCATGACAAATACCAGCAGCGGCATGGCGATCAGCGACGTGCCGAAACCCGACATGCCGCGCACGACAAATGCCGCGAATACAATCAGCGCGGTAAGCGCGATCAGGAGCGGCGCAAGTTCCATGGCGATATGCGCGCGATAGCGACGCTCCCTCAAGCGGTGCGCTCGGATTTGCGCGCGAGCGTGATGAACAGCAGTCCCAGCGCGGCGATCAGGGTCAGCCAGCCAAATGTCGCCGTGTAGCTGCCGATCCATTTATACGCCGTCGCGAACGTCGCCGGCCCCACCAGTATGCCGCCGAAATTCCATACCATGGCGCCGCCGGTGGCGACGCTCACCATGCCGCGCGGGCTGCGGCGTGCGATTTCGGCGAGATAAATGCCGTTCCAGCCGATCGCCGAGGCGCCAAACGCAATGCACAGGACGACAATTGCCAGCACCGGCCAGCGCGGCGAGACGAACGCGATCAGCACGCAGCACACCAGCATCAGCACGTTGAGTCCGAACAACATCGCCAGGCCGTCACCGGAACGGTCCGTGATCCAGCCCCAGACTATGCGTCCGATTACCCCGGAACACTGCATCACCGACAACAGCAGTCCGGCCGCGACGAGCGTGTATTCGAGATCCTCGACGAGCATGAGGACCAGGAAACTGGCCAGACAAAGCTGGACAAATGCGTAAAAAAAAGTCGCGATGCCGAGCCAGCGCAACGTCGGCGCGCGCCAGAGCACGACGACACCCGCAAACAGCGACTGTCCGCGTCCCGTATCCGCTTTTCGATCGTCGTCCCACTGCTCGCGTACCCGCTGCAACGCGACCAGCGTTACGACGGCGATTATCATGACCATGCCGAGCGCCCAGCGCCATCCGAACGCAAATGTGATCCCCGGCGCGGTAAGCGCGATCACGAGCCACCCGAGCGGCACGCCGGTCTGCTTGATCGAAAAAATAAGGTTGCGGTTTTTGGCCGGGCTGAAGCGAAACAGCAGATGGGTCGACGCCGGCGTCATGACGCTCATGCCGATGCCGAGCAGGACCGAAGCCGCGATGATGGCCGTGATACTGGCGGTCATCGCCAGCAGCATCCCCAGCGCGCACAGCGCGAGTCCCGCCTGCGTCACGCGGCACGCGCCAAAGCGCGGTATCACGCCGCTCGAATACAGGGTAGCTAGCATCGCCACGCCGTACGCAATACTCAGTTGATACCCGACCATCGAGGCGGGCACGCCCAGGTCGGGCGCAAGCCGCGGCGCGATCACCGGAAATATGGCGAACCCCATTACCGACGCCACCTGAGCAATGGTGGTTGCCGCGACGACCGCGAGCACTGTCGAGCGCGGCGGTTCGCTCCGCCCCGCATCAGGCGTCATGCGCGACCGGCCGTCAGCCGCGGCCGGCCGCATCGAAACTGCCGGTGTGAATTACCGCCGGATGCGCGCAACACTATATGGCAATCATGGCGCGCAATGCCGGTGGCGCCGCATCCACCCATTCATCGCTCGCCGCCTTCGCTGCCGTAGAACACGACCCACACCAGAAAATCGTCCGAAAATTTCTCGAAGCGGTGCGCCATGCCCGCGGCGACGAACAACGCGTCGCCCGCGACAAAAGGGATGCGCTCGTCCGCGCTCACGAATTCGCCGCTGCCCTGCGCAACGACATAAAGTTCGTCGCGCGCATGCGGCTGCTGCAAATCGGCG
>JAYWDM010000022.1:0-2773 GCA_043779885.1 Betaproteobacteria bacterium
ATGCCGTCGATGCGCTGCGTCGGCTACCGTCAGACGTGGGAATACCTCGATGGCAAGATCGGGCTTGCCACACTGCGCGAACAAGGTGTGGCGGCAACCCGCCAGCTCGCCAAGCGTCAACTGACGTGGCTGCGCGCGATGAAGGAAGTCAAAAAGTTCGATTGCCTTGACGAGGATCTCAGCGCGCAGGTGTTGGCGCACCTGCGCGGGCACCTGGCGAAGCTGTCGGCGGGTAATGGGTGATGGGTAATGGGAGACCGCCTTAAGCCTCACCCTTGTCCTTCACCTGCGCCGTCGCCCAGCCCTGGGCGAAGGTGAGTTTGACTTCCTCGTCGCGCCTGAGCCGTGCGCTGTCGCGCACGATTTTCCCATCGGCCGTTTCGACGATGCTATAGCCGCGCTCGAACACGGCGCGCGGATTGAGCTGTTCGAGTTGCGCCGCGAGGCTCGTCACGCCGGCCTGCAGCGCATCGACGCGATGCCCGGCGGCGCTGGCGAGCCGCTGCCCGAGTGAGCGTTGTTGCGTGACGAGTGCCGCGATATCGGGGCGCCGCGCGCGCAATTGTTGCGCCATATCGCGCAACTGCCATTGCCGGTCCGCGGCGGCATGCGCCCACGCGCCGCGCAACCGGCTTGCGAGATGGCCCAACTGGCGCAACTGTCCGGCGATATTCTCCCCGGGGTGCGTCAATCGCCGCGCCAGCGTGTCGAGCTGCTGCATGCGGCGCTCGAGCGCGCGTTCCATTACCCGCCGCAGACGCTGATACAGGTGGCCGACCTGCTGGCGCAGTTCCTCGCGATCGGGACTTGCCAGTTGCGCCGCCGCCGTGGGCGTCGGCGCGCGCACGTCGGCGACGAAATCAGCGATCGTGAAATCGGTTTCGTGCCCGACGCCGCTGATAACCGGAAGGGCGCAGCGGTGTATCGCGCGCGCGACGACCTCTTCGTTGAAGGCCCACAGATCTTCGATGCTGCCGCCACCGCGGCACAGGATCAGCACGTCGCACTCGGCGCGCGCATCCGCCACCGCGATGGCCGCCGCGATTTTCCCGCCGGCGCCATCGCCCTGCACCGGCGTCGGATAAACAATGACCGGAATTGCCGCCATGCGGCGCTTGATAGTTGTCAGCACGTCGCGCAGCGCGGCCGCCTGCGGCGAGGTCACGATACCGATGGCACGCGGAAAACGCGGCAACGGCTGTTTGGCTGCCGCGTCGAACAAACCTTCCGCCTGCAGCCTGGCCTTGAGCTTCTCGAACGCCGCGTAGAGCGCGCCGAGCCCCGCGCGGCGCATGGTCTCCACGTTGAGCTGGAATTCGCCGCGCGCTTCATAGAACGACGGCAACGCCCGCACCTCGATCTGCATGCCGTTCGCGGGCATCCAGTCGTGCATCTGGGCCTTGTGCCGAAACATCACGCACCGCACCTGGGCCTGCGCGTCCTTGAGCGAGAAATAGCAGTGGCCCGACGCCGCCCGCATGAAATTGGAGATTTCGCCCGCCACCCACATGAGCGGCAGATTGCGCTCGATGAGTTCCTTGGCAAGTCGATTGAGCTCGCCAACGCCGATAACGCGCGACGATTTTTCAGAATCCGGGATCAAATCCATTGCGTGATTGTAACGTCGCATGCCGGACGACGCGCGCATAAGCCCATCGCTGAAAAAATTCATTTGATTCAAGGCCGCGTCAGGACACCACCGCGCTGTGGGTACTTGCCGCCACTTCAGAAATCGTCGCCGGCGACTGATCTCGACCAGCCCGCAAAGCCACCAGGCACGCGGGGTTCCATTTCAAATCAATGATTATTATGACTTAAATTAAAAGTTTAAAATTTAGGCAATATAGCAAAATTCTTTACGGGCAATTCACTTACGCAAACTGTGTACAAACTTTACACATACTTATCCACAGCAATTGTGGACAGTTTTCGGCGCGCGTTTTGCCGTCGACGCACAACACGATTATGCGACGAAGCCGCGCCAGGAATATTTTTTTGCAACGCTGCGGATTGCACAAGTTCGCGTTCCCCTATCGTGCGTTTATTGCCGGAAATCCGATTTCGGTTCAGTCGAGATAGCGCAGGGCACACGATTGCGCTTGCTGAAATTTCATTGCCCATATAAAGTTACGCCGGTTAAATTGGGCAACTTCAGGACACATCATTGTTTGCATTCATTGAAGCTGCGGGATGGCCGGTATGGCCACTGGTGCTGGCGTCGATCATCTCGCTGGCGATCATCGGTGAACGCGCATGGTCGCTGCGCAGCAGCATCATCGCGCCACCGGCTCTGCTCGACCAGATCGTTCAGGAATACCGGCAAAACGGCGCCAACCCGATGCTTATAACGCGGCTTGCGGACGGCGCGCCGCTGGCGCAGATCTTCGCCGCCGGACTGAAAAACGTCAAAAGTACGCCGCAGGTCATGAAAGAGGCCATCGACGACACCGGGCGCGCCGTGGCGCACGAACTCGAGCGATTCCTCACCACTCTCGGCACCATCGCCTCCATCAGCCCGCTGCTGGGTCTGTTCGGCACCGTAATCGGCATGATCGAGATTTTCGGCTCGCAGGCGCCGTCCGGCAGCAATCCGATCGTGCTTGCGCATGGCATTTCCATCGCGCTCTATAACACCGCCATGGGGTTGATCGTGGCGATACCGAGCATGATTTTCTACCGCCACTTCCGCAACAAGGTTGACTCCCTGATCGTTGAAATGGAAAACCAGGCCATCAAGCTCGTCGAGATTCTGCACGGCGAGCGCCAGGGCTGA
>JAYWDM010000023.1:0-20158 GCA_043779885.1 Betaproteobacteria bacterium
AAGACCAGGGACAGCGTTGATGTCATGTTGCAATCGTTCGCCATCATGGGCCAGAGCATCGCCGGCTATGAACTTGCAGACGCGGACGTCGTCATCCGGCCGGATATCGGCAAATTGCGCAGTACCGGCTTTGAGGACCGCCACGTGGCGATAATGGAGGGAGAGAAAGCGGGCCTGGCGGCGATAGCCGCGATCAAACAGAAGATTGCGCAGAAGACGGTGACCGTTACGGTCAGCCGGTAATCAGAAATTTACGCGGCGCGCGCCGTTGTAGCGGGTTTTCCAGTAACGGCCGTGCATATCGGAGATTTCAACTTCGCGGCCGCGGCTCGGGGCATGCACGAAGCGCGCGTCGCCGATGTAGATACCAACGTGTGAAAAAGCGCGCCGGCGCGTGTTGAAGAATACGAGATCGCCCGGCTGCAGTTCGGCTTTATCGATTTTCTCGCCGACTTTGCTCATGCTTTGCGAATTGCGCGGCAGCACGATGCCTGCAACCTGCTGGAACACATGACTCACCAGTCCACTGCAATCGAAACCCGTGTCGGGCGAATTGCTGCCGTACCTGTAATTGACGCCGATCAGAGCGAGCGCCTGTACCGCCAGTTCGCTTGCCCGCTCGAAATACCCGGCAGGTGCGGGATTACCCGCAGGTGCCGCCACGGTCGTTTCGGCGGCGCTTTCAGCGGCGAATGCGGGGAGGGCGGCGCATGCAATCAGCGCGGCAACGAGCCATGTGAAAATTTTCATCGGCGCGACTATAGGCGATACGGGGCTGATTGTAAATGGTTTTTGTTGTGCGTCGCAGCAATTTGCCGCCGCGCCAAATCGTGAGTGGCGTAAACTCCGTTCACCCGATGACGTTAATGCCAATATGTCCCCATCCGAAATTTTTGGCCGTCGTGCCCCTGTCATGTGGCTGTGCAGGCGGGTCTTGCTGCTCGCATTGACGCCATGCATCGCTTACGCGCAGACGATCGCGCTCGAGGTCATTACGCTCAAGTACCGCACAGCCGAGCAGGTGATGCCGGTATTGAAACCGCTGCTCGACAAATCCGGCACGCTGAGCGGCATGCAAAACCAGCTCATCGTGCGTACGACTCCCCATAACCTTGCCGAACTGAAACAGGTGCTCGCGACGCTCGATGCAGTGCCACGGCGTCTGATGATTACCGTGCGTCAGGACGCGACGATCGAACGCGACCGTACGCAAATGGACGCGTCCGGGCGCGCGTCTGGCGGCGGGGCGAGCGTTGCCGTAACACCCGGCAGTAGCGGCACGCGCGGCGGCGAAGTGGAGGTTCAGCGCGGTGACACGGTCATACGCGGCCGCATCGACAACACGCGTTCGCTCGACGCCGACCGCAATACCCAGTCTTTGCAGGTGCTGGAAGGCAACAGTGCGTTCATCCGCATGGGCCAGTCGGTGCCGGTTCCGCAGCGCCAGGTCGTGCGTACCATCGTCAACGGCCAGGTGGTCGATCGCATCAACAACGCGGTCGAGTACCGCGACGTCCTGACCGGGTTTTACGTGTTGCCGCGCCTCGCGGGCGATCGCGTAACGCTTGAAATCAATCCGCACCGAGATACGCTCGCGAATCCGGAGCAAAATCTGCCGCGCGGGAGCGTCAACGTGCAGCAAGCCGCGACAACCGTGTCCGGACGGCTCGGTGAATGGATCGAAGTCGGCGGGGTGGTGCAGGGTGCGTCGAATGAGCGCGCCATGATACTGGGCAGCACGCGGGAAACGGCGAGCGATAACCGGCGCATATTGCTCAGGGTCGAGGAATTACGCTGAGCGCCGGCGGCGCCACGGACGCCGCGCCTGTGCTATGCGAGATTTGCAATTCGCCCCCGGTTCAATCGGGAACTCCCTGGTTATGATTGCAGCGCATGCGGAATCGCGCTGGCATTGCCTCCGATAATCTCGATGCTGCTCAACGTTCGCGGCAGCAATTAGCGGCGCGGATTAGGAAGTCGCTGTGGCGATGTTCTATACTCTCGCGCTTTAAACTTGAGAGGTGGCGAATTTCGCCGGCCTCCAGCTTGGGAAGCAGATTGCCAGACCTCGATTCAATTTTCGGCCGCGACGGCGCGTTGGCGCACGCAGTCGAGAGCTTTCGCGTGCGCGATGGGCAGATCGAAATGGCGCGCGCGGTGGCCACTGCCATCGAGAAAAACGCGGTGCTGGTAGCCGAAGCGGGCACTGGCACCGGCAAGACTTTCGCTTATCTGGTCCCCGCGTTGCTCTCCGGCGGCAAAGTCATCATTTCCACCGGCACCAAGACCCTGCAGGACCAGCTTTTCGATCGCGACATCCAGGTCGTGCGGCGGGCGCTGAAAGTGCCTGTTACGGTCGCGCTGCTCAAGGGGCGTGCGAACTATGTCTGCCATTATTACCTCGAGCGCGCGCAGCATGAGGGGCGCTTTCCCACCCGTGAGGACGCGGGCTACCTGCCGCTCATCGCAAACTTCGCCAGGAACAGCGCGAGCGGCGACAAAAGCGACCTGCCCGCGGTGCCGGAGAACGCGGCCATCTGGTCGTACGTAACGTCGACGCGCGAGAATTGCCTCGGCGCCGAATGCGCGCATTATTCGAAATGCTTCGTGATGGAAGCGCGCAAGCAGGCGCTCGCGGCGGACGTGGTCGTCGTCAACCATCACCTGTTTTTCGCCGATGTCGTATTGCGCGACGAGGGCGTCTCCGAACTGCTGCCCGCTTCGAATACGATAATCTTCGACGAGGCGCACCAATTGCCGGAGACGGCGAGCCTTTTTTTCGGGCAAACGGTATCGACCTCGCAGTTGATCGAGCTTGCGCGCGACACCCGCATCGAAGCGGTGGCGTCGGCAAGGGAGTTCGCGGCGCTGCCCGACGCAGCGCATGCGCTCGACAAAGCGGCGCGCGATTTACGGCTTGCGTTCAAGGACGACAGCGGGCGCTTTCCGTTCCAGGCGCTGGCGCGCAACCGCGAATTCGGGCCGGCGCTCAGTACGGTATGCGCCACTCTCGACGCCCTGGGGCGCGTACTGGAAGCGCAGGCCGAGCGCAGCGAAGGCCTGGAGAAATGCTGGCAGCGCGCGCAGGCGCTCGCCGCGGGCCTCAAGCGCTGGCGCGACCAGGATGACCCGGAGTTCGTGCGCTGGCTGGAACTCTTCAACCATGCGCTGCACCTCAACGCGACGCCCTTGTCGATCGCGGAAATTTTCGCGGCGCAGATCAACGACCATGCGCGGTCGTGGATATTCACCTCGGCAACCTTGTCGGTAGGCGGCGACTTCAGCCATTACTGCGCCCAGATGGGATTGTCCGAAAGCGGGGCGCATGCCTGGGAAAGCCCGTTCGATTACGCCAGTAACGCGCTGCTGTACGTGCCCAAGGGCATGCCGGAACCGAACACGCCCGATTACACGCGCGCGGTGGCGGCGGCGGCGCTGCCGGCCATCGAAGCCAGCCGCGGCCGTGCGTTCATACTGTTCACCAGCCTGCGCGCGATGCGCGAAGGTCACGCGCTGCTGAAGGAGGCGTTCGCCCAGCGCAAGCTCGAATTTCCACTGCTGCTGCAGGGCGAGAGTTCGCGCACCGAGTTGCTCGAACGCTTTCGCCGCATCGGCAACGCGGTGTTGATCGGCAGCCAGTCGTTCTGGGAAGGCGTCGACGTGCGCGGCGAAGCATTGTCGCTCGTGGTGATAGACAAACTTCCGTTCGCGCCGCCCGACGATCCGCTGCTGGCCGCGCGCATCGAGCGCATCAACCGGGAAGGGCGCAATGCGTTCGTCGAGTATCAGTTGCCGCAGGCGGTGATTACGTTAAAGCAGGGCGCGGGCCGGTTGATCCGCGATGAAACCGACCGCGGGGTCCTCATGATCTGCGACCCGCGCCTCTTCAGCAAAGGCTATGGCAGGCGGATATTGAGGAGCCTGCCGTCGATGAAGGGCACGCGGCAGGTTGCGGACGTAAGCGCTTTTTTCGAGCGCGCGTAGGCGCGGCCGCGGACTCGCGGTGCAAACGCGATCCGCGTCAATTCGGCGTACTGAACCAGTGCCACGCCCACCACGTTGCGGCAATCCATAATATGACAATCACCGTCGCGGCAACGTAGCTGCGTGGCTTTGCCTGCCGCGTCTCCATCCAGTCACGCGCCCTGCCGCGGCATTCGTCGATGACGGGCTGCGGTATCAGCTTCAACGTGAAATATATGCCGATCGGGATCAGGATGACATCGTCCAGATAGCCGATAATCGGGATGAAATCCGGAATCAGGTCGATCGGCGAGAGGGCGTAGGCGACGACCAGCGTCGCGAGGATCTTGGCGGACAGCGGCGTGTCCGGATGTTTGCAGCAGAACCACAGGGCCAGCGTTTCCGCCTTGAGCAGGCGCGCCCAGTTACGGATTCGTTGCCACATTGCCGGCCTCGTCTTCTGCCATCCCGTTTTTGCCTTGTGCAGGCACGGATTCAGCCGCGCGTCATACCAACGCGGCCCACAGGTCGTGCTGATCGGAACGCGCGACGCGCACCGTCGCAAATTCGCCGGTGCGCAGCCGCGGCGACGGCTTGATATGCACGACGCCGTCGATTTCCGGCGCGTCCGCGCTGCTGCGGGCGATAGCGCCTTTGGCGCCGGCTTCATCGATCAGCACCGTCAGGGTCTTGCCCACCTTGCGCTGCAGGCGCGTGGCGCTGATCGCTTCCTGCGCTGCCATGAAACGCGCTTTGCGTTCTTCCTTGATCTCGGCGGGCACGTGGCCGGGCA
This sequence comes from Betaproteobacteria bacterium, assembly GCA_043779885.1. Lineage (GTDB taxonomy): Bacteria > Pseudomonadota > Gammaproteobacteria > Burkholderiales > SG8-41 > PALSA-1004. The sequence goes on from JAYWDM010000023.1 coordinate 4,757, forward strand.
GCGCATTGGCGGCGGCGCCATCGACCGCGGAATACGTGAAGCAGCCGACACGGTCGAGCTGCGCCTCTGCCATGAAGTCGAGAAGCTGCTCGAAGTCCGCTGCGGTTTCTCCGGGGAACCCGACGATGAACGTGCTGCGGATCGTAATGTCCGGGCAGATTTCGCGCCAGCGCCGTACTCGCGCAAGATTGTTTTCAGAATTCGCCGGACGCTTCATGGCCTTCAATATGCGCGGGCTCGCGTGCTGGAACGGCACATCAAGATAGGGCAGTATCCGGCCGTCCGCCATGAGCGGAATGACTTCATCGACGTGCGGGTAGGGATAGACGTAATGCAGCCGTACCCACACACCGAGACCGCCGAGCGCGGTCGCGAGCTCCGTCATGCGCGTCCTGAGCGGGCGGCCGCCCCAGAAGCCGGTGCGGTACTTAACGTCGACGCCGTAGGCGCTCGTGTCCTGCGAGATCACGAGCAGTTCCTTGACGCCGGCATTTACCAGGTTTTCCGCTTCCTGCATCACGTCACCGACGGGACGGCTGACCAGATCGCCGCGCATGGACGGAATGATGCAGAACGTGCAGCGGTGATTGCAGCCCTCCGCGATCTTGAGATACGCGTAATGTTGTGGCGTGAGCCTGATGCCCTGAGGCGGGATCAGATCGATGTGCGGGTCGTGCGGTTGCGGCAGGTGCGCGTGCACCGCGCGCATTACTTCATCGGTGGCGTGCGGACCGGTGACGGCCAGCACGCGCGGATGGGTCTCCTTGACGATGTTGCCTTTGGCGCCGAGGCAGCCGGTGACAATGACCTTGCCGTTTGCGGCCAGCGCTTCGCCAATCGCGTCGAGCGATTCTTCGACCGCGGCGTCGATAAAGCCGCAGGTGTTTACGACGACGAGGTCGGCGTCCTTGTACGTGGGCGCCACGCGATAACCCTCGGCGCGCAACTGCGTCAGGATGCGCTCGGAATCGACCAGTGCTTTGGGACAACCGAGGGAGACGAAACCGACTTTGGGCGCCGCGGGCGGCCGCGGGCGCCGTGTTTCACGCGCCGCTTTTGCTGCCGTCTTCATCCGTGGGCGCTGGGTTGCTGGCGGGTTTGACTTCCGTGTCATTGTGCTGCGGCGGAGCGAACGGATTGGGCGCGACAAAGTTGGGAAACGGGAAATTGCCGAACAGATTGCGCGTTTGCTTTTGCAGTTGCTGCTGCATGTCAAGGAATGCGTTGGCGCTCTGCTCGAGATAACTGCCCATCAGGCCCTGAATCGCGGGGCCCTGCATCTTGAGAAATTCGCCCCACGCATCGGCGTTGGGCACCGCCGTGCCGCCATAGATCGCGCTCGAGCGCTCCTGCAGTTTTTTCTGGATTTCAACGAAGGTCTGAATATTCTTCTCGAGATAATTGCCCATCATGCCCTGCATGGCATTGCCATAGAAGCGGATGATCTTGGAGAGCATGTCGCTCGAGAACATGGGCGCGCCTTCGCCGCTTTCTTCTTCGAGAATTATCTGCAGCAGAATGCTCCGCGTAAGGTCGTCCTTCGACTTGGCATCCTCGACTCTGAACACGACGTTTTCGAGCACCAGCTTTTTGACGTCGGCCAACGTAATATAGACGCTGGTGGTCGTATCATAGAGTCGGCGATTCGGATATTTCTTGATGATCCTGACGGATTCACTCATGACAGGCCTATGTTGTACGTAGCCAAAAAATCATTATCCCAAAATCATCGCGTTTATTCATTGTATTGCAGCAATTTTCTCATGATTGACGGTAAACGGGGCGGGCAATGAGTAGTTTGCAGGGTTGGTGCACGGCAATAGTTCGGGTTGACGAACTGGCATGAAGACGCGTATCATGGATTGTTGCGGCGCAGCAATTCAGAGTATTAGCGTAGCATCGCAGTCGTCCCTTCGCAATCAAGGAGCAGATCATGACCAAGATGCCGGAACAAATCCAAGGTTTCAACAAGGAAGCAGTCGAAGCGGCGCTGAGTTTTGCGCAGCTTTCAATGGCAGGTGCCGAACGCCTGATGCATTTGCAAATCGACGCGGCGAAAACATTTGTCGCGGAACAGACCGAATCGGCGAAAGCCCTGGCGGACGCCAAGGATCCTGCGTCGATGATGGCTTTGCGCGCGCGCCTGACCGAGCAGGCGGTCGAGCGTGCAGTCGGCTATTCCCGCAATGTGTATGAGGTTGCGACCCAGACCCAGCAGCAGCTGGCAAAGCTCGTCGAAGGGCAACTCGCCGCTTCTCAACAGCAATTTGCGGGTGCAATGGAAAACATGTTTAAAGCCGCGCCGGGCGGATCGAACGCGGCAATCGACGCGGTAAGGTCAACGATGGCCGCGACACAGTCCGCGATGGACAGCATGACCAAGGCGGCAAAACAGGCCGCGGATCTGGCTGAGGCAAACGTCAAAGCCGTAACTGACGCCGCGACCTCCGCCATGAAGGGGCCGAAGAAGAAATAGTTGCGCGCCGGCGCGGTGCGCGCTGCGACCGTGGACAGCCGTGCGTCACTGCATGTGCTGGCCGCCGTTGATTGCGATGTTCGCGCCGGTGACGAATGCCGCCTCATCCGAACACAGGTAGGCGACGAGTCCGGCGACTTCCTCGGGCTTGCCGAGCCGGCCGAGCGGAATTTGCGGGATGATTTTGGAGTCGAGCACTTCCTTGGGAATCGCCATCACCATTTTCGTGCCGATGTAACCGGGCGATATCGTGTTGACCGTTACGCCTTTTCGCGCCACTTCAAGCGCCAGCGCTTTCGTGAAACCGTGCATGCCGGCCTTGGCCGCGGAGTAGTTCGTCTGGCCGAACGCGCCTTTCTGGCCGTTGACCGAAGAGACATTGATGACGCGGCCCCAGCCGCGGTCGACCATATCGTCGAGCACCGCTTTGGTCATGTTGAACACGCTGTCAAGATTGGTGTGCATGACCGCATCCCAGTCAACTTTGCCCATTTTCTTGAATGTCATGTCGCGCGTGATGCCCGCATTGTTGACGAGCACGTCGACGGGGCCGACTTCCGCTTCCACCTGTTTGATGCATTTTTCGCAGGCGTCATAGTCCGCAACGTCGGCCGGCACGGCGTGTATCTCGTAGCCCTGCTTTTTCATTTCCGCCAGCCATTCCCTGGCCTTGGTATTGCCGGGCGAATAAGTTGTGACTACCTTGAAGCCCATCTTTGAGAGCTTGATGCAGATGGCCTCTCCCAGCCCACCCATACCGCCGGTGACGATCGCAACGCGTTGTGTCATTTAAGTTCTCCTCGACAAGAAAAAATTCAGCCTAACATACCTGCGCAACGGGGTCGCGTTCAGTCGCAACGCACCCGCACATAACGCCCCGGCGCCGGCTCCAGCGGGCGGTAGCCCGCATTGCCCTGCGCAACCGGCGCCGGCACCTGCGCGCCGCTGCGTTCGGCCAGCCACGCGGCCCAGTCCGGCCACCAACTCCCCGCACGGGATGTGGCCGCCGCCAACCAATCCCCGGCCTGCGGAGTGATAACGTTCGAGGTCCAGTAATTGCGGCGGTTTTTGGCCGCCGGATTGATGACCCCCGCAATGTGGCCGCTCGCCGCCAGCACGAATTTTATCTCACCACGCAGCAGTTGGGTGCTCTGATAAGCGGTTTTCCAGGGCACGATATGGTCCTCGCGTGAAGCGAGGATGTATGCCGGCAGGGTAATGCGCGTCAAGTCGACCGGCACGCCGCACATCGTGAGCCGGCCGGGAATGCGCAGGTTATTTTCAAGGTAGGTGTTGCGCAGGTAGTAGACAAACATGGCGCCGGGCAGATTGGTGCTGTCGCTGTTCCAATAGAGCAGGTCGAAGGCATCGGGCTTGCCGCCTTTGAGATAATTATTGACCACGTAATTCCAGATCAGGTCGTTGGCGCGCAAACTGGAAAACGTCAGCGCGAGCTCCCTGCCGTGCAGGACGCCACCGAGCGCGAAGTCCTGTTCGCGCTGCCTGACGTACGCTTCGTCGATGTAAACGGACAGTTCACCCGGATCGCAGAAGTCGAGCATCGTCGTCAGCAAGGTTGCGCTGGATGCTGCCGTGCGGCCCTGCGCCCGCAACACCGCAAGCGCGGCGCCGACGAGGGTGCCGCCGACGCAGAAGCCCAGTACGTTGACGTGTTCCGCGCCGCCAATCTCGCGCGCGACGTCCAGCGCCCGGATCACGCCGCTTTCCACATACTGGTCCCACGTCAAATGACCCATGTCTTCCGGCACATTGCGCCATGACACCATGAATACGGTGTGGCCCTGCGCCACTGCGTAACGCACGAATGAATTGTCGGGCTGCAGGTCGAGGATGTAATACTTGTTGATGCACGGCGGAACCATCACCAGTGGGCGCGCGTAGACCGTCGCGGTCGACGGCTGGTATTGAATCAGCTGCATCAGTTCGTTTTCGTAAACGACCGTGCCCGGGGTCACCGCGACGTTGCGTCCGATTTCGAACGCCGATTCGTCCGTCATCGAAATGCGGCCCTTTTTGATATCCGTCCTCAATTGCTCAAGTCCGCGCGCCAGGCTCTCGCCGTTGGTGGCGGCGGCGAGCTTGATGACCTCGGGGTTGGTCGACACGAAATTCGCCGGCGCGGCGGCGTCGCTCAACTGGCGCGCAAAAAAGCGCAGCTTGTTCTTGGCGGGTGCATCCAGATGCGAGGCTTCGACGATTTCCGCGAGCCACTGCGAATTGAGCAGATAAGCCTGCTTCACGTAATCAAAGTAGGGCAGTTGCCGCCATTCCGGCGCGTGGAAGCGGCGGTCGTTTTTTTCCGGCGTTGCAACCGGCGCGGCCGGCGGCGCGCCGTCACCGCTCTGCGCGAGATTCAGCCACAACTGCAGGTATTGCCGATAGTAGCGCTGCTGAATTTCCGCGCACCGCTCCATATCGCTCTGCAGGCCCGCGGTCAGCGATTTGAGTATTTCCGAGCTGTCGGCGCGTTGCTGGCCGGACAGCGATGCGAGGATGTCCTGAACGAAAGCCAGGCTGGCATCATTCAGTCCGTCGAACAATGCCTGCGGTGACGGGGGCGGCGAATTCATCGGGCGTAAGCCGGCTTGAGCCTGGTCGAACCGCGTGCGGATGGAGGAATAATTCTGCGTGGCGGGTGCGGGGGTGTCAAGGTAATCATGCGGCGATCAGATGGAGGCGGTCAATGCAGAAATTCGCCCACACCCCAGATCGTGCCGACGCCCGCGCCGATCAACGCGACTTGCTGCAGGGAGGCTTGTATCTCCGGCCGGCGATGCAGGCCCGGGATGAGGTCGGCGACCGACACGTACAGCATGCTGGCGGCAGCGAGTGCGAGCAGAGACGGGATCGATTCCTGCATGCTTTGCAGCGCGAAATTGGCGAGCACACCCCCAACCAGCATGGCGAGGCTCGAAGCCGCATTGAATGCGAGCGCGTAACGTTTGCTGTATCCGGAATGCAGCAGCACCAGGAAATTGCCGACCTCCTGGGGCACTTCGTGCGCCACGATCGCGATCGCGGTCACCAGCCCCAGTTTCACGTCGGCAAGGAACGCGGCCGCGATCAGGATGCCGTCGACGAAGTTGTGGAAGGTGTCGCCGATCATGACCATCATGCCGCTGCGGCCGCGATCGTGAAGCGGCTGCGGCGCTTCGTGCGCCTCGCACTGCTCTTCGTGACAGTGGCGCCACAACACCAGTTTCTCGAGCACGAAGAAAAGCAGAATCCCGGCGAGTATGGTGCCGGCGGTCTGTTCGACACTGCGTGTAATCGAAAACGCGTGCGGCAGGATGTCGAGAAACACCGCGCCGAGCAATGCGCCTACCGCGTAGCTGATCAGCATCGGCACGTGCGCCGCGCGCGCATTGAGCGCGAACAGCGCGGCGGCCGCGACGCTCAGCAAGCCGCCGACGACGCTGGTGACGATGATCCAGGCGAGTACCGACATGTTGATCGGGGAATGAAAAAGTGCAGATTATAAATGACGCGCCGCGTCGGGGCGCTTATTTATCGTCGAGCCAGATGAGCGCCGCCATGCGGCCCGTCGCGCGGTCGCGCCGATAGGAGTAAAAGCGCGTCGCGTCACGATAGGTGCAGATGCCGCCGCCGTATATCCGCGTTACGCCGCAGCGCGAGAGTCGCCGGCGTGCCAGCGCAAAAAGGTCGGCAAGCCATTTGCGCTCGCGATGAGGTTTAAAGGCGTCCGCCGCGCCCGCATCCGTCGCGAGAAATGCGTCGCGCACGTCGGCGCCGACTTCGAATGCCGAAGGTCCGATCGCCGGGCCGAGATACGCGAGCAGGTCGTCCGCCGCGGCGCCCATCGCATTTACGGTGCTTTCGACGACGCCGGAACTCAAGCCGCGCCAGCCGGCATGCGCGACGCCCACAACGTCGCCACGCGTACTGCAGAGCAGGACCGGCAGGCAGTCGGCGATCATGACCGTACACACCGTCCCGGCGTTGCGCGCGACGCTCGCGTCGGCATCCGGTGTTTCAGCCATGCCGTCAGCGAGTACGACGCGCGCGCCATGCACCTGCCGCAGCCATGCCGGTTCGCGGGGAACATGCTTGCGCAAAAGCGCACGGTTCGCGTGAACTGCCGTTGCATCGTCGCCCGCGCTCAGTCCCAGATTGAAGCTGGCATGCGCGCCGCTGCTGACGCCGCCGGTGCGCGTGGTGATCAGACTTCTCACGCGCGGCGGCGCCGGCCAGGCCGGAGCGATCCAGTCGTGCGGCGGATTCATGCGCCGCCGGGCTGCGCTTCCAGCGCGGCGAGCAGGGCGCGCATATCGGCGGGCGGCGGCGCCTGCCATGCGACCGTTTCATTGCGCACCGGGTGTTCGAATTCAAGGCGCGCGGCGTGCAGTGCCTGACGCGGAAAGCTGGCGAGCAGCGCATCGGCACTGCGTTTTTTGCCGTAGACCGGATCGCCAACGAGCGGATTTCCCAGCGACTGCAGGTGTACGCGAATCTGATGGGTGCGGCCGGTTTCGAGCCGGCAGCGCAGCAAAGTCGCCTGTGCAAAATGCCGCAGTACTTCGTAATGCGTGACCGCCATCCGGCCGCGGGCAACCACCGCCATGCGCGTGCGCTGGACCGGATGGCGGCCGATTGGCGCCTCGATCCTGCCGTCGCGCGTCACCCGCCCATGCACCAGCGCCAGATATTCGCGCTTGACCGTGCGCGCCTGCAACTGGCGCACCAGGCTCGTTTGCGCTTCCAGTGTTTTCGCCACCACCAGCAGCCCGCTCGTTTCCTTGTCAAGCCGGTGCACGATGCCGGCGCGCGGGATAGTGGCCAGTTGCGGCGAGTGGGCAAGCAGCGCATTGAGCAGGGTCCCGCTCCAGTTGCCGCTGCCGGGATGCACGACGAGTCCCGCCGGTTTGGCAATGACGAGCACTGCCGCGTCTTCATGGACAACGTCGAGCGCGATGGCTTCCGCGACCGCGACCGTAGCGGCGGGATCGGGCAGCGGGCAGAGCACAACCTTTTCGCCACCCCACACCCTCGTTTTGGGCAGCGCCGGCTGGCCGTCAAGTTCGACGTGCCGGTCGCGAATCCACTGCGCCAGACGGTTGCGTGAAAATTGCGGCAACAAACCTGCCAATGCCTGGTCTAAGCGCAGTCCCTCGCACGCGGGGGGCAACACCAGCCGCAACGCGCCGACCGGCGCCTGGGGTGCGTTATAATTTGACAATTTCCGCGCAAGGGTCATGTATGCGTTCAAGTGTAGCGTTAATTCTGGCGCTGTGCCTCACGGCATGTGGTTTGCTGCCCGAGCAGGTCGACGAAACCAAGGGGTGGACCGCGAACAAGCTGTACTCGGAGGCCAAAACCAATCTGAGTGAGGGTAACTACGAGAAAGCCATCAAGCTCTACGAGAAGCTGGAAGCGCGCTATCCGTACGGCCGCTACGCGCAGCAGGCGCAGCTCGAGATCGCCTATGCCTACTACAAGGACAAGGACGTCGCGTCGGCCATCGCGGCGGCGGATCGCTTCATCAAACTGCATCCGAATCATCCCGCTGTCGACTATGCGTATTATCTGAAGGGGCTGGCGAACTTCAACGACGATCTGGGCATACTCGGAAAACTGGCCGGTTCCGTCACCGGCCAGGACATGACCGAACGCGATCCGAAAGCGTCGCGCGAGTCGTTCGATGCGTTCCGGGATCTGGTCACGCGCTTCCCGACCAGCAAGTACGCGCCGGATTCGATCGAGCGCATGAATTATCTGGTCAATGCGCTGGCCTCCCACGAGGTGCACGTCGCGCGCTATTACATGAAGCGCGGCGCGTACGTGGCGGCGGCGAATCGCGCGCAATTTTCGCTCAAGACCTATCCGCACGCCCCCGCCAACGAGGAAGGGCTGCTGATTCTCGTGCAGGCCTACGACAAGCTGGGCATGGCGGATTTGCGCAACGATGCCGAGCGCGTGATGAAAACCAATTTTCCCGACAGCAAGTTTTTGACCGGCAAAGCGGTCAAGGGCACGTCCTGGTGGCAGATCTGGAATGTGAACTGACGGGCGCGGCCGCAGGGTAATCGGCAGTTACCGTGCGGTATATGCCCATGCGGGGCATCCATCAGTATACCCGGCAGGGGTGGTGGATACGCTAATTGCGGATCAGCCTGCCATCGACAAATCGGACTTTGTCGCCGGTGCGAAAGCCCGGTTCGACATCGTAGCCGATCGTGCGCTGCGTGCCGTCATCCATGCGCACGACGACGTCGTAGTGCAGCACTTTTTTGACGTTTTTCTCGACCTGGTGGCCGGCATAGGCGCCGCCGGCGGCGCCAACGATGGTCGCCGCCGTATTGCCGCGTCCCGAGCCGATCTGGTGGCCCAGCAGACCGCCCAGCACGCCGCCCGCGATCACACCGACCGCGCTGCCTTCGCCGGGTTTATCGACGGTGCGGATCGCGTCGACCGTGCCGCAATTTGCGCACGTTGCCGGCGCGGACTGAGGCGGAACCTGCTGCGGGACTTGTTGCACCGGTTGCGGTTGCACCGGTTGCGGTGCGTTTTGACGCGCCGCATCGCCGGCGTTTTGATAGCGATAATCCTGCTGCGCCATGGCGGGGACCGAGAGCGCGAATGCGATCGCGAACGCGCTCAGGCGTTGACGGCCGGAAAACATGACAGAACCTCCGTTTTGCATCAACATGCAACCATTATAATCCGGCGTCCGCCAGTCGGCGCGCGAACTATTTCACGCTGTCAACTGCGCAGTTCGGGTCGATCGCGAAACAGTTCGAGCGCTTCGGGGTTGGCAAGCGCCTCGCTATTCTTTACCGGCCGGGAATGCACGACGTGGCGCACTGCCAGTTCGACAATCTTGCCGCTCTTGGTGCGCGGAATATCGGCGACCTGAACGACCTTGGCCGGCACGTGGCGCGGCGTGGTGGTGGTTCGTATGTGCTGCTTGATTTTGTCGATGAGCGCCGCGTCGAGCACGAGTCCGTCGCGCAGGCGCACGAACAGCACGACGCGCACGTCGCCCGGCTGTTCCGGCGGCCAGTCCTGTCCGATGACGAGGCTCTCGACGATTTCATCGAGTTGTTCGACCTGGCGGTAGATTTCAGCGGTGCCGATGCGCACGCCGCCGGGATTGAGCACCGCGTCCGAGCGCCCGTAGATGATCATGCCGTCGTGCGCGGTCAATTCGACGTAGTCGCCGTGACACCACACGTCCGGATATTTTTCGAAGTAGGCTGCGCGATATTTCGCGTCCTGCGGGTCGTTCCAGAAGCCGACCGGCATCGACGGAAACGGGGCAGTGCAGACGAGTTCGCCCTTGCTGCCGACCACGGGCCTGCCGTCGTCGTCGAATACCTCGACCTGCATGCCGAGAGTGCGGCACTGAATCTCGCCGCGCCATACCGGCAGCAGCGGGTTGCCGGTAACAAAAGTCGCAATAATGTCGGTGCCGCCTGACATGGACGCAAGATTGATATCTTCCTTGACGTGCTGATAAACGTAGTCAAAGCCCTCGGGGGCGAGCGGCGAACCGGTCGACAGCAGGGTGCGCATATTTTTCAGGCGATGCGACTGCGCCGGCCGCAGGCCTGCCTTGGCGATCGCGTCGATGAATTTTGCGGACGTGCCGAACACGGTCATGTCCGCCGCATCGGCAAAATCGAACAGCAGGTTGCCGTTGCGCAGGAAGGGCGAACCGTCATACAGCAGGATGGTGCAGTTGGCGGCAAGCCCGGAGACGAGCCAGTTCCACATCATCCAGCCGCAGGTCGTGAAATAGAACAGGCGATCACCGCGGTGAATATCGACGTGCAGCACGTGTTCCTTCAGGTGCTGCAGGAGCGTGCCGCCCGCGCCGTGCACGATGCATTTCGGCACGCCGGTGGTGCCCGAGGAATACAGGATATAGAGCGGATGATTGAACGGAAGCTGCGCGAATTCAATGTCGCGCGCCTTATATGGCGCCATGAAGGCGTGCACGTCGATGGCGCGCGGCACATCCCGCAGCGCGGGGGAGCGCTGGGTGTAAGGCACCACGATTACGCGTTCGACCGAGGGGAGTTGCTGAACTATCTGCGCCAGCCGCGGCAGCACGTCGATCGTCTTGCCGTTGTAGAAATAGCCGTCCGCGCTGAACAATATGCGCGGCTCGATCTGGCCGAAGCGGTCGAGCACGCCCTGCACGCCGAAATCCGGCGAGCATGACGACCAGATGGCGCCGATGCTGGAGGCGGCCAGCATCGCAATCACGCTGCCCGGAATATTCGGCATGTAGGCCGCGACGCGGTCGCCGGCTTTGATGCCGTTCGCGCGCAGGGCCTGCGCAAGGCGCGACACCTCGTGATAAAGCTCGGCGCAGGTGATGCTGCTTTGGACGCGATCCTCGCCCCAGAACACGAGCGCTGTTTCGTTATTGCGCCGGCGCAGCAGGTTTTCGGCAAAGTTCAGGCGCGCACGCGGAAACCATTGCGCGCCGGGCATGCGGTCGCGGTGCTCGACGACGACGTCACCCTGGCGCGCGGCGATGACGCCGCAGAATTCCCATACCAGCACCCAGAACGGCTCGGGTTCGCGTATCGACCAGGCGTACAGCGCGGCGTAGTCGGGAATGCGTATGGCGTATTTGCGCTCGGCCGCGCGCATGAATGCGGTCAGATTGGCGGCCGCGATCCTGCTTGCGGAAGGTTGCCACATCGGCGCATGCATGATGGCGGGCGCGCTTGGCTATTCGGGACGCATTTGCGGAAACAGTATCACGTCCCGGATGCTGGCGCTGTCGGTCAACAGCATCACCAGCCGGTCGATTCCGATGCCGGCGCCGGCGGTGGGCGGCAGGCCGTATTCAAGCGCGCGGATGTAATCGGCGTCGTAATGCATCGCTTCCTGATCGCCCGCGTCTTTCTGCTTTGCCTGTTCGAGAAAACGCTCGGCCTGGTCCTCCGGATCGTTGAGTTCCGAAAAACCGTTGGCGATCTCGCGGCCTGCCATATAAAGTTCGAAGCGCTCGGTGAATTCCTGATCAACGTCGTCGCGGCGCGCCAGCGGCGAAACCTCGGCCGGGTAGTGGTAAATATAGGTCGGTTCGAACAGCTCGGTTTCCACCGTGTTTTCGAACAGCGTCAACTGCAGTCCGTGGATGCCGTCCTGCGGGCGAAACGCAATCTTGAGCGCGTTTAATCTGGCGATCAAAGCAGCGCGGTCCTTGAGCATGTCATCGCTGAACTCCGGATGGTATTTCTTGATGGCTTCGGCGATGGTGATCCGCGCAAACGGTTTTCCGAGATCCATCTCGCGCCCCTGATAGGTCAGTTTGGCGGTGCCGAGCACGCTGAGCGCCACCTCGCGGAACATCTGCTCGATGAACACCATCAGGTAGGTGTAATCCCTGTGCGCGCAATAGAATTCGAGCATCGTGAATTCCGGATTGTGGCGTGTCGAGATGCCTTCGTTGCGAAAGTTGCGGTTGATTTCGAACACCTTTTCGAACCCCCCCACCACCAGCCGTTTCAGGTACAGCTCGGGCGCGATACGCAGGTAGAGCTGCATGTCGAGCGCATTGTGATGGGTCGTGAACGGACGCGCGGACGCGCCGCCCGGTATCGGGTGCATCATCGGCGTTTCGACCTCCAGATAGCGCTTGGCGAGGAAAAACTCGCGGATCGACTGGACAATGCGCGAGCGCTGGACGAAGCGCAGTCGCGTGTCTTCATTGGCAATCAGGTCGAGGTAACGCTGGCGGTAGCGTTGCTCCTGATCGGTCAGCCCGTGGAATTTCTCCGGCAGCGGCCGCAGCGACTTGGTCAGAAGCACGAGGTTTCTGACGCGCACCGTCAGTTCGTCGGTTTTGGTCTTGAACAGCACGCCCTCGGCGCCGATGATGTCGCCGGTATCGTAATGCTTGAATTCGGCGTGCTGCTCCTTGCCCGGATAGCTGTCGGTGATATAGAGCTGGATACTGCCGCTCATATCCTGAATGGTGGCAAAGCTCGCTTTGCCCATGACGCGCTTCAACATCATGCGGCCGGCGACTTTGACCACCACGGGGTTCAGGTCAAGCGAGTCGCGATCGCGGTCTTCGTGTTTCTCCAGCAGGTCGGCCGCCAGGTCGTCGCGCTGAAACTGGTTCGGGAACGCGATGCCTTTTGCGCGCAGCGCCTGCAGTTTGGCGCGCCGCTCCGCGATGATCTGATTTTCGTCGGGGGCGGGTATGCCGGTTTGATTGCTCATGGTGTCCTCGGTCAGATGCCCTGTTTCAGGCTGGCGGTGATGAACTCGTCAAGATTGCCGTCGAGCACGGATTGCGTATTGCCGATCTCGACGTTGGTGCGCAGATCCTTGATGCGCGACTGGTCGAGCACGTACGAGCGGATCTGGTGGCCCCAGCCGATGTCGGTCTTGGAGTCTTCCATCACCTGCTTCTCCTCGTTGCGTTTTCTGATCTCCAGTTCGTAGAGCCGCGCTTTGAGCATTGCCATCGCCTCGGCGCGATTGCGGTGCTGCGAACGGTCGCTCTGGCACTGCACGACGATGCCGCTGGGCGCGTGCGTGATGCGAATGGCGGAGTCGGTCTTGTTGATGTGCTGGCCGCCGGCGCCGGACGCGCGGAAGGTGTCGATGCGCAGGTCGGCCGGGTTGATCTCGATCTCGATGGTGTCGTCGATTTCGGGGAACACGAATACGCTCGCGAACGACGTGTGCCGCCGGTTGTTGGAATCGAATGGCGATTTTCGCACCAGCCGGTGTATGCCGGTCTCGGTGCGCAAGTGCCCGAACGCGTAGTCGCCGAAGACTTTCAGGGCGACGCTTTTCATGCCGGCGACATCGCCGGGGGACTCTTCAAGGAGTTCGACGCGAAAACCTTTGCGCTCGCAATAACGCATGTACATGCGCGCGAGGGTCTGCGTCCAGTCCTGCGCTTCGGTGCCGCCCTGGCCGGCCTGGATGTCAACGAAGCAGTTATTCGGATCCATCGGATTCGAAAACATCCGCTGAAACTCGACTTCGGCGACGGTCGCTTCCAGTGCTAGCGCATCGGCCTCCAGCGTTCTGAGCGATGCATCGTCATTGTCCGTGCGCGCCATCGCGAAGAGTTCGCTTGAATCGGCCAGATCGCGGTCGAGCCCGGACAGGGTGCCTACCAGCGCTTCGAGCGTTTTCTTTTCGCGGCCAAGTTCCTGCGCGCGCTTGGGGTCGCTCCAGACGGCCGGGTCTTCGCTTAGTTTGACGACTTCGGCGAGGCGCTGCTGTTTCGCATCAAAGTCAAAGATACCTCCGCAGCTCGGCGTTGCGCCGGCTCAAGTCCTGCAGCCGCCGCGCGATGGTGTTAAGTTGTTCTGCTTCCATGGAGGTCTGCCGGAAAAAAGCGCGATTATACAGGATGCGCGGTTGACCCTACCCGCGTAACAGCAGGATGCGCGGCTGCCCCGACCCGCGTAACAACACGTAGCCCGGATGAATGAAATGAAATCCGGGGATGGGTTGTTGCGCGCGAGCGTTCCCGGAATGCGCTGCGCTCCTTCCGGGCTACGTTCTGCCAACGAGATTCCTGCCGGCATGGCCGGATGTCGCAGGCTAGGCTGGCTGCCAGTGTTCGATGACGATTTGCAGGGTCTGCGCGCCGTTCCATTCGTTTACGGCAAGACGGTAAACCGCGCGGATGCGCGGCGGCAGCGGCGTCGCATGCGAAAACAGCATCGCTTCGACTTCGCCGCCGTCCTTGAGCAGCAGCAGTTTGAGGTGGCGCTCGCCAACCACGCGCTGCCGGACAACCGTAAACCCGTCGTCGAACGTCGGCGCCGGGAAACCCTGTCCCCAAACCCGCTCTTCGAGCACGCGCGCCGTTTCCAGGTTGCAATACCCGGCGGGCAGTTCCCCGTCGGTTTCGATAACGCGTTCGAGATCCACAGGCTGGAGGAGCGCCTGCGCGACCTTTTCGAAGGCGTCACGGAAGCGCCCGAATTCGGTTTCGCGCAACGTGAGGCCGGCGGCCGCCGCATGACCGCCAAAGCGCGCAATGAGACCCGGCTCGTGCTTGGACACGAGATCGAGCGCATCGCGCAAATGCAGCGCGCCGATGGAGCGGCCCGAACCCTTGATTTCGCCGTCGTTGCCGCGGGCGAACGCAATGACCGGGCGGTGGTAGCGTTCCTTGAGGCGCGACGCCAGAATACCGATCACGCCCTGGTGCCAGCCGGGTTCAAACAGGCACAGGCTGTAACCGTCCTGAGGTGGAATCGCCGCGAGTATCGCCAGTGCGTTTTCATGCATGCCGCCTTCGATCGCACGGCGTTCGCGGTTGAGCGCATCGAGTTTGCGCGCGATCTGCCCGGCTGCGGCGTCGTCGTTGGTGATCAGGCATTCGATGCCGATCGCCATGTCGTCGAGGCGGCCCGCCGCGTTGAGCCGCGGGCCCAGCACGAAACCAAGATCGTAGGTCGACGCGCGTTTGGGATCGCGTCCGGCAACGCGCAGCAGCGCGGAGATCCCGGGCCACGTCTTCCCGCTGCGGATTCGCTGCACGCCCTGGTGAACGAGGATGCGGTTGTTGTCGTCGAGTTTGACCACGTCGGCCACTGTGCCAAGGGCGACCAGGTCAAGGAGGCTGGCAAGATTGGGTTCCGGGCGATTCAAGGATGAAGGCTGAGGGATCAAGGATGAAGAGACCGCGTCAATATCCCGGCTTCCGCCTTCATCTTTTTTCCTTGCGGTAAACGCGCCTCGCTTGCGCAGTTCGGCGCGCAGGGCAAGCATCAGGTAGAACATCACGCCGACGCCGGCCAGGTTCTTGCTCGGAAAGCCGCATTCCGGCTGAGTGGGATTGATGATGCACCACGCGTCGGGCAGCGTCGCGCCGGGGAGGTGGTGGTCGGTGACAAGCACGCGCATGCCGAGCGCATTGGCGGCGGCGACGCCGTCGACGCTCGCGA
>JAYWDM010000024.1:0-2771 GCA_043779885.1 Betaproteobacteria bacterium
GGAACACGAAACATCTGTATGTTGTGATGCCGATGCGGCTCTAGACTATGCACATGAAATGCCGCTGATTTCGCTGGAGATTCAGAATGTCAGGATGTACGGACATGCAAAACTTTCCCCCGATCCACACTTCAACCTCATCGTTGGCGCGAATGCCAGCGGCAAAACCACCCTGCTTGAAGCCATACACCTGTTAAGCGTTGGACGCTCGTTTCGAAGCAGCCAGATTGAGCAAATCCAGAAACACCGCAGTACCGGCCTGAGTGTTCTGGGAACGATTTCAGATACAGGCGTTGGCCCCTGCACGCAGGTCGGGTTCGTCCACACCGAGCAAGGCCGGCGCGCAAGTGTCAACGGGCTCGCCCAAAATCAGACGTCCGTCTTGGCTCAATTGCTCCCCCTGCAGGCTATTTCTCCCGATACGCACTACGAGTTTCGTCACAGCGCGCGCCACCGGCGCGGGACGCTCGATTGGGGCCTGTTCCACGTGGAACCTGATTTCCTGGCCCTTTGGAACCGCTACCGGCGCATCGTTCAGCAGCGCAATGCGGCGCTGAAGGGCGCGGCGAAGGCCAGGCACGCCTGGGACCAAGACCTGGCTGTCTGCGGCGAAGAGCTACAGCGCAGAAGAAAAAACCTGGTCGCGCGGCTGCAGACCGATTTTCGGAATTATTGCCAGGAACTGCTGGATGCCGGCTACGAAGGCGAGCTGATTTTTGAGTCGGGATGGGAAGAAGGCAAGACCTTGGCCGAATGTCTGCAGCAGGATGACCTGCGTGACCGGGCGCGCGGATTTACCCATAGCGGGCCGCACCGTGCCGACCTCCGGGTTGGTCTTTGTGCAAACGCGATGCCCGTGGACGCCTCACATGGGCAATACAAGTTACTGGTTATTGCGTTGCGTCTCACCCAAATCCGGAACTCTATCGGGCCCGGAAGCCGGCGCTGCTGCCTGTTAATCGACGACCTGGCGGCCGAACTCGACCCCGAGCACCGCGCCCGCCTGTCCCGGCTTCTTTCCCGGCTACCTGTTCAGCTTTTTGTAACAGCCACTGAAACCGCGCTGATTGAGGGTGGGTTCTGGCCCAGCCACAGGACGTTTCACGTGGAACAAGGAACGATCAAAGAGGGCGCCTGAGTGCGGCTGTTTTTTGCGGACAGCATCTCTCGGCGGCCCTGAAAAATCCGCCCGCTGTCATGCCGTGCCCTGCGCAGCCATCTCCAGCCCTGGACGATGAGAGTGATTCGTGTGGCCCACCGATAACGCTTAATCAGAGTTTTCCTGGACGAGAATTCCCGCGCGGCAGCCGCACGAAAATGCTAAAATCCGAATCCTTTTTTGCAGACAGAAACCGATAAATGGACAAGTCACAGGCCTACGATTCCAGCAGTATCCAGGTACTCAAGGGTCTGGACGCGGTGCGCAAACGGCCCGGAATGTACATCGGCGATACCGACGATGGCACCGGCCTGCATCACATGGTGTTTGAAGCGGTAGACAACTCCATCGACGAGGCCCTGGCCGGGCACTGCAACGAAATTCAGGTCAGCATCCACACCGACAACTCCATTACCGTCACCGATAATGGCCGTGGCATCCCGACCGAAATGATCCCGGAAGAGGGCAAATCGGCGGTCGAGGTGGTGATGACCGTGCTACACGCCGGCGGCAAGTTCGATCACAACTCCTACAAGGTTTCGGGCGGGCTGCACGGGGTCGGCATTTCCGTGGTCAACGCCCTGTCGGAGGAGCTCGAGGTCACGGTCCGGCGCGGCGGAAAAATCCACTACCAGCAGTTCCGGATGGGCGTACCGGTCGCGCCGCTCAAGGTTATCGGCGACAGCGCCGAAACCGGCACCAGCGTGCATTTCAAGCCGAGCACGCAGGTTTTCAGCGACACGCTCATGCACTACGACCTGCTGGCCAAGCGCCTGCGCGAGCTGTCGTTTCTCAACTCCGGCGTGCGTATTGTTCTGCGCGACGACCGCGACGTGAAGGAAGATGTATTCGAATACCAGGGCGGCATCGCCGCCTTCGTGCAGCACCTCAACCGCAACAAGACTCCGCTGCACCCCAAGGTGATTCACATCACGGCGGAGCGCGCCCACATCACCGTTGAGCTGTCCATGCAGTGGAACGACTCCTACCAGGAGAACATCTTCTGCTACACCAACAACATTCCGCAGCGCGACGGCGGCACGCACTTGGCCGGCTTGCGCGCCGCCATGACCCGCACACTCAATAGCTATATCGACTCCACCGGCCTGGCCAAAAAAGAGAAAGTCGAAATCAGCGGCGACGACGCGCGCGAAGGCCTGACCGCCGTTCTGTCAGTCAAGGTTCCGGACCCAAAGTTCTCGTCCCAGACCAAGGACAAGCTCGTGTCCTCGGAAGTGAAGGGCGTGGTCGAATCGATCATCAACGAAAAACTCGGCGAGTTTTTGCAGGAAAATCCGCAAGAGGCCAAGGTGATCGCGCTCAAGATCGTGGATGCCGCGCGTGCCCGCGAGGCGGCGCGCAAGGCACGCGACATGACGCGCCGTAAGGGCGCGCTCGACATGGCGGGCCTGCCGGGCAAGCTGGCCGATTGTCAGGAACGTGACCCGGCGCTGTGCGAACTGTATCTGGTCGAGGGCGATTCGGCCGGCGGTTCGGCCAAGCAGGCGCGCGACCGCAAGTTCCAGGCGATTCTGCCGCTCAAGGGAAAAATTCTGAACGTCGAGCGCGCGCGCTACGACAAAATGCTGAACTCCACCGAAGTGGCCACGCT
>JAYWDM010000025.1:0-8044 GCA_043779885.1 Betaproteobacteria bacterium
ATCGACGTGTTTGTCGATTTCGTCGCGCCGGCACCGGTCTACTTCGCGCCGGCGCCGGTCTACGTGACGCCGGCTGCCTACCGCCACGGCGAGCCGCGCTGGCACCATCGGCATGAGCGCTTCGAGCGTCGCCATCTCCGCGAGCGGCGCGAGTTCCGCGAGCATCACGGGAATTTCGACTTCCGCGACGGTCGTTGATCAGCCGCCCTTCCCCGCCAGGGGAAGGGCGAATCCACGCCGTGCCCGGGAGGCCGCAGCGCCAACCCGGCCAATGCGCCGGGCAAGCGTGCGCCGGCAAGATCGCAGAGTTTGCGCGTCATGTTGTCTGCGATAATACGATCATAGGCGATTCCAGCCGATCGGCGCCCGCCGCGGCTCCGGGTGGTCGCAACTATCTACAAAGTGAAACCTTATGCGAATCTGGGTTGATGCGGACGCCTGCCCCAACCCAATCAAGGAAATCCTGTTCCGCGCAGCGGACAGGATGAGGGTCGCGCTGACTCTGGTCGCGAACAAGCCTTTACGCACACCGCCCTCGCCCTATATAAACACCATCCAGGTTGCCGCCGGCTTTGACGTCGCCGACGACAAAATTGCCGGTGAGCTGTGCGCCGGCGACCTCGTCATTACCGCCGACATCCCGCTCGCGGCCGCCGTAATTTGCAAGGACGGCCATGTTCTCGATCCCAGGGGCGACATCTACACCAGCGACAACATCGACGCACGCCTGACCCTGCGAAAATTCATGGACGAACTGCGAGCAAGCGGCGTGGACACCGGCGGCCCCCCGCCATTTAACCACGGCGACCGGCAGGCCTTCGCCAAACAGCTGGATCGCATCCTGGCGCAAAACGCCCGTACGGAATTTGCTCCCAAATAGCGTTCGCCGGGCGCATAATTACGCCTGGATCAGGAAAGGATAAGCCATTGGCCAAACCAAACTATCAATTTGAAAAGCGGCAGAAAGAGCTGGCGAAGAAGAAAAAGAAAGAGGAGAAACGCCTGCGCAAGCTGGGGGACAACCCCGCGCCTGCGCCGGAAGCGCCGGAAGCGAATCCCGTTCAGCCGCCAGCCGAGGGCGAAAAACCCTAACAGCGCACGCGCTTGGCGTTTCCTTCATGGCAGTCAACAAAACCAAACTCGCGAAGTGCATTCATCACCGTGTCCGGCTGCGGCCGCCTGCGCGGCGTTTCCGCGGCGTCACGGAACTGCGCATCATGGACGACGACTGGCTGCTGCAGGAAGTCGAAGACAAAGAGGTGAGAATCAGGAATATCCGCACTGACCACGTCGCGGTTCTCGGATTCAGCCAGATCAGCGATTACGTGGCGGATCCGAAGCGGGAATTCGACGGCTTGCACCACGGATTTCTTGAGCTTCGCGTGCAGGTGTTCTTGCGCGGACCCGAACTGGTGATTGAACCGCGACCGTCGTCCGCCAAGCCTGCCGCCCCGCGCAAGAGCGCACCGTCCAGCAAGCGCAAAAAGACTTAAGCGACTTGCGTGCGCGTCGCGGCAAGGCCCCGACGCAAACGTTCGGCCCCGATACTACATGCCTCGCGCCAACGCCACGACCACGTTACCCTCGCGACTTTCCACTTCGATCTCATATTGCCGTTTCGGGTCCGCATCTTCGACGCCGCGGTGGCCCAGCGTGGTTTGCTCCTTCTTCGGCCACACCAGAAATCCGCGCACCGGCACGCCGCGCTCGATGGCTTCGCTCACGTTGGCGTGATGGCGCGCGCCGGTCGAATGCTCAAGATCCTTTTCTTCGCACAGCGTGTAACGATAAACGCCGCTGCTAACGCGCTTTAACTGATCAGACCACAGGGTGACCCAGAGGGTCGAACGATCCTCGGTCCACTTCGATGCGTCATAGCGCGTGCCGCCGACGGCGCCCAGATGTTCCCACGCGACGGCGATTTTCGGTTTCATGGTTGGCCTTTGCTTCCAAGTAATCGTCTATTTTAGCGCGCCGCGCCTTGCAGCGGCAGAAAAACTTGGCCCTTTTCATTTTCAAATTAGGGGTTTAGTGCCCGCGCTGCGGCCCCCGCCGACGGCGCGGTTCAGGCGGCGTAATGAACTCGCTCACGCGCCGCGCTATAACATAACCACATTGTCACTAGTGCTTGAAATTGCTGGTCTTTTCACCGCGTTCACTTCAGCGTAAGATAGGCGCCATCGAAAGTCGCCATGCATCCGTTTCAAGGCTCAAGCGTTAGTACGTCTCACCGGCACAGCTGAGCAGCGAAGAACGACCAGGCGTAACGAGGAGACGATTTTGTTGCCGACCGATATTCACCAGCCCGATTACTTCCATAAAGTAGTCGATTGCCAGTGGGCATGCCCCGCCCACACACCGGTGCCCGAATACATCCGCTTGATCGCCGCCGGCCGTTACAGCGACGCCTATATGATTAACTGGGAGTCGAATGTCTTCCCCGGCATTCTGGGCCGTACCTGTGACCGCCCGTGCGAACCCGCCTGCCGGCGCGGCCGCGTCGAAGAGAACAACGGAGAAAAGCCCGAGCCCGTCGCGATCTGCCGTTTGAAGCGCGTTGCAGCGGACTACAAAGACGACATTACCGCGCGGCTGCCGAAGGCGCCGGAGAAAAAAAACGGCAAGCGCATCGCGCTGATCGGCGCCGGCCCCGCGTCGCTCACCGTCGCACGGGACCTCGCGCCGCTGGGTTATCACCTCACCGTGCTCGATGGCGACCGCCAGGCGGGCGGCATGATACGCACGCAGATTCCGAAGTTCCGCCTGCCCGAATCGGTGATCGACGAGGAAGTGAACTACATACTCAACATCGGTGTCGAGTTCCGCGGTGGCCAGCGCGTCGACAGTCTGAAACAAGTGCTGGCGGAAAAATACGACGCGATATTCGTCGGCACCGGCGCGCCGCGCGGGCGCGACCTGGAGGTTCCCGGACGCAGGGAGGCGGCAAAAAATATCCACATCGGGATCGACTGGTTGAACAGCGTCTCGTTCGGCCACGTCGACAGGATCGGCAGGCGCGTCATCGTTCTGGGCGGCGGCAACACCGCCATGGACTGCTGCCGCTCGTCGAAGCGTCTGGGCGGTGATGACGTGAAAGTGATAGTGCGCTCGGGCTTCGAGGAGATGAAAGCGAGCCCGTGGGAGAAGGAAGACGCCCAGCACGAAGGCATCCCGATACTCAATTATCTCGTGCCGAAATCGTTCCTGCACGAAAACGGCAAATTGACCGGCATGGTATTTGAAAAGGTGAAAGCCGAGTACGACGCCAAAGGCCGCCGCAACCTCGTGCCGACCGGGGAAGCAGACGAACGTTTCGAATGCGATGACGTGCTCGTTGCGGTTGGACAGGAAAATGCATTCCCGTGGATCGAACGTGACGTCGGCATCGAGTTCGACAAGTGGGGCATGCCCGTTGTCGACAAAATTACGATGCAATCGACGGTCCCGAACGTGTTCTTCGGCGGCGATTCGGCATTCGGCCCCAAGAACATCATCTGGGCGGTAGCACACGGCCACGAAGCGGCGATCTCCATCGACAAGCTATGCAACGGCGAAGACATCCGGGAGCGCCCGGCGCCCATGGTGCACCTCATGTCGCAGAAAATGGGCATCCACGAATGGAGCTACGATAACGCGATCTCCAACGACCAGCGCTATAAAGTTCCGTTGAAGGACCAGAAAATCGCCTTGAAGAACATCAAGGTCGAGGTCGAACTCGGGTTCGACCCGCAGCTTGCGCTGGCCGAAGCCGAGCGCTGCCTTAACTGCGACGCGCAGACGGTGTTCAGCGACAAGCTGTGCATCGAATGCGATGCGTGCGTCGACATCTGCCCGATGGACTGCATCACTTTCGCGCCGGACGGCGAAGAAAAGGAACTGCGCGCGCGCCTGAATGCGCCCGCCGACAACCTGACGCAGGACATCTACGTGTCGGCGCGCCTGAAGACCGGCCGCATCATGGCCAAGGACGAGGATGTTTGCCTGCATTGCGGCCTGTGCGCCGAACGCTGCCCCACCGGCGCGTGGGACATGCAGAAGTTTCTGCTCGACATGACGCACGCCGGCCCCGGCTGCCGCAACAAACCGCAACGCAAAGCCGCATGAGGACGGAATGAAACGGATCGAGTCGACCAACGATTTTGTAGTCAAGTTTGCCAACGTCAACGGTTCGGGCTCGGCATCCGCCAACGAACTCTTCGCGCGTTCGATATTGCGCATGGGCGTGCCGGTTGCGCCGCGCAACATTTTCCCGTCCAACATCCAGGGCCTGCCGACGTGGTACGAGGTTCGCGTCACCGAAAACGGCTATCAGGCGCGGCGCGGCGGGGTTGATCTGATGGTGGCGATGAACCCGCAGACGTGGGACGCCGACGTGAAGGAGATCGACGAAGGCGGCTATCTTTTCTACGACAATACCAAACCGCTGCCGCAGTCGAAGTTTCGCGCCGATATCAACGTGATCGGCATGCCGCTCACCGGCATCTGCAATTCGACCTATACCGACCCGCGCCAGCGCCAGCTCTTCAAGAACATCGTCTACGTCGGCGCGCTGTCCGCGCTGCTCGACATCGATCCGAACGAAATCGAGCGCCTGTTCTCCGAGCAGTACAAGGGCAAGGAAGCATTGCTGCAATCGAACGTCAAGGCACTCAGGCTTGGCCGCGACTACGCGCAACAGCATCTGGGCGGTCCCATCGGCCTTAAGGTCAAACGCGCGGATAACGTCGGCAACAAGATATTCATCGACGGCAACAGCGCGGCCGCGCTCGGCGCTTTATACGGCGGCGCAACGGTCTGCGCGTGGTATCCGATCACGCCGTCATCGTCGCTCGCCGAGGCGTTCATCAAATATTGCCAGAAGTACCGCGTTGACCCCGCAACCGGCAAGAGCCGGTTCGCGATCGTGCAGGCGGAGGACGAACTCGCCTCGATCGGGATGGTCATCGGCGCCGGCTGGAACGGCGCGCGCGCATTCACCGCGACGTCCGGCCCCGGCATCTCGCTGATGACCGAATTTATCGGTCTCGCCTATTTCGCGGAAATCCCCGCGGTTATCGTCGACGTGCAACGCGGCGGCCCCTCCACGGGCATGCCCACCCGCACCCAGCAATCGGATGTGCTTGCCTGTGCATACGCGTCGCACGGCGACACCAAGCACGTGCTGCTGTTTCCGGAAGATCCGACCGAATGCTTCGAATTCACCGCCAGGGCGCTGGACCTCGCGGAACGGCTGCAGACGCCTATCTTCATGATGACCGACCTCGATATCGGCATGAATACGCGGCTGTGCGCGCCGCTGCAATGGGACGACAAGCAAACCTATGACCGCGGCAAAATCATGACCGCGCAGATGCTCGACGCCGGCCGCGACTTCGGCCGCTACCTTGACGTCGACGGCGACGGCATTACGTACCGCACCTACCCCGGCACGCATGCGGCGCGCGGCGGTTATTTCACGCGCGGCACGACCAAGAACCGTTACGCCGGTTACAGCGAAACAGGTCCGGACTATATCGATAACGTGCAGCGCCTGCTGCGCAAGTTCGAGACCGCCAAGAAACTGGTGCCGGCGCCCTTGTTGTATCCGGCGGACAAGCCGGCCCGCTTCGGCGCGATTTTCTACGGCTCGACGAGCCCGGCGATGCAGGAGGCGCTTGATGTACTCGCGAGCCGCGGCATACACGTCAACGCGCTGCGGATTCGCGCATTCCCGTTCCCGGACGAAATCAACGACTTCGTGGCGTCGCACCCGTGGGTGTTCGTGATCGAGCAGAACCGCGACGCCCAGTTGAAAACACTGCTCGTCAATGAAGCCAAGGTCAATCCGTCGCGCCTGTTGTCGGTGCTGCACTACGACGGCACGCCCATCACCGCGCGCTTTATTGTCGCGCAAATCTCGCAGCATGCCGCGGCGCGCACCGTGGTTCCACTCAAGAAAGTGGTGTCATGAGCGCTTCGCCGGAAACCCTTCACCCTTCATCCTTCACTCTTCACCTGCCGCAGGCGACAGAATGACCTATCTGGCCAAACCCAAACTGCACCATCCGGACCTGCCGAAAAACGCCGTCGGTCACACGCGCCGCGACTATGAAGGCAGGATATCGACCCTGTGCGCAGGGTGCGGCCACGATTCGATTTCCGCCGCCATCATCCAGGCCTGCTGGGAAACCAATATCGAGCCGCACCGCGTCGCCAAGCTGTCGGGCATCGGCTGTTCGTCGAAAACGCCGGACTACTTTCTTGGCAACTCGCACGGCTTCAACAGCGTGCACGGCCGCATGCCATCGGTGGCGACTGGCGCCAATCTCGCCAACCGCGACCTCCTTTATCTGGGCGTGTCGGGCGACGGCGACTCGGCATCCATCGGCCTCGGCCAGTTTGCGCACTGCATGCGCCGCGGCGTCAATATGGTTTACATCGTCGAAAACAATGGCGTATATGGGCTCACCAAGGGCCAGTTCTCCGCCACCGCCGACAAGGGCTCGAAATCCAAACGCGGCATTGCCAATAACGACGAGCCGATCGACATGGTCGGCCTGGCGCTGCAATTGGGCGCCAGCTTCGTTGCGCGCAGTTTCTCGGGCGACAAGGAGCAGCTTGTGCCGCTGATCAAGGCCGCGATCGAACACAAAGGTGCCGCGTTCATCGATGTGGTGAGTCCGTGCGTCGCTTTCAACAATCACTCCGGTTCGACCAAGAGCTACGACTACGTGCGCGAGCACAATGAAGCGGTCAACCGACTCGACTTCATCACCGACCGCGAGGAAATCACCACCAATTACGCGCCGGGCACCGTGGTCACCGTCACGCAGCACGACGGCAGCGTGCTGCGCCTGCGGAAACTGCACCCGGAATATGACCCGACCGATCGCCTGACGGCGATGGATTACATCCAGCAGCGCCACGCCAGGGGCGAGGTCGTCACGGGCCTGCTCTATGTCGATCCCGATTCATCCGATCTGCATGAGCATCTGAATACGGTCGAGACGCCTTTAAACCGTCTGTCCGAGCCTGAGTTGTGCCCGGGTTCAGTGGCGCTTGAAAAACTGAACGCGTCCCTGCGCTAGCGTCTGACGCCTGGCGTCTCGATGGGCAGGCCGCTGCCCCGCCACGCAAGATATAACTCGAGATCGAGAAATTCCGGCGCGCCATGGGGCAACATTTCGGCGCGCACGCCCGATAGGCAGCTTCTGAAGCGGCGGTGCAGCGAGCCCGCCGTTTGCCATTCGAGCCGGTAGATCGGATACGCGTTGCCGTGGCCCTGGCTGATCGTCTCGGGTCCCAGCTTCTTCCCCCAGTTATCCTGGTGGCAGTTTGCGCACGACAGATTCAGCTGGCCGACGCGGCGGTAATACTGGTCGCGCCCCGCCTCGAAGTGCCTGCGCGTTTGCCAGTCTATGGCGACATTGACCGGCATGCCGCGCGACTGGTAACCGACGTACGCTGTCAGCGCAAGCAAGTCTTCGGATTCGTACTTGAGGGGCGCGGCCTGCTGGCGCTGCTCGCGGCACTGCATGATGCGGCCTTCGAGATTGAGCAGCTGCGCAGTACCCGCATCGAGCAACGGGTAGCGCGGCGAGACGCCCCGCATGCTGGTTTTTGCATCACCGTGGCAGCTCGTACAGGACTTGCCGGCATTCCCCGCCGGCTCGCGCCATAATTTCTCGCCACGCGTAGCCCACAGCATGCCGGGATTGGCGAAGTCGTCCGCCTGCATCGCGCGCGTCTCCGCGCTCGTGAACTCGCTGCCGGATTTGACGGGGACCGGGCGCTGGGCTTGCGCGGCGATTACGCTTGTCGCCATGGCCGCCAGCGCAATAACCGCGGACAAGACGAGCGCGGCGCCCGTCGCCAGGGCGCCTGCCGCAACGCGCAAATACTCCGGCACCGGACTGCTGCGCGTCACTGGCCCGCCATCAGCCGGCAACTGTGATGCGGGCGCGTTCACTGCCGCGCTCACCCGCGTCGTCGACCCAGGAAAACTCGAATTCGCCGCTGGTTTCCGCCGTCGCATAAAACTGCAGGTACGGATTCGCGGCAATGC
>JAYWDM010000026.1:0-2767 GCA_043779885.1 Betaproteobacteria bacterium
ACGTCCGCCAAGGGTGATCATGAATACACTGTACCGCATGAAGAACGTTGTGTCCAGTCATTCTTGTGGGCAATCCTCAGCCCCAAGGGAGAGGGAAGCAAAGCCCGTCTCCCGCGGGGAGAGTGAAGCGAGGGGCCGGGGTGGGGGTGAGGGCGCGCAGTGTCGCCAATTCCGTAATTCTCAATAATTCACATTCGCGATATTACTATACCGCGGTCGTTACCGACGGCACTGTGGTGCGCGCAAGCGATGCCGCATCGTTGATATTGTCGAACGACCAGATAAGCTCGATCACGTCGTACGCATTGCAGGTCGAGAAACCCCATTCGGCCAGCGCGCGGAATTTGTTTTCCAGATCGGTATCGCTCAACGGCCGCGCGAGGCTGCCGAGCGCGTGCGGCACGAACGCATGGCGCCGCCCGCCGTCCTTGAGCGTGACCGCCACGTCCGCCGCGTCCGCGGCCATCGTCTCATCCACCGTGGCGGTGACGCGCGCGCGCAGCGCGACGACCGCCGCGTCATGCACGCAGGCATCGGCGAATTCCTTCACGCCCACCGCCCCAAAAATGAACGCTGCCGCGCAACAATGCTGCACCGACAGTTTGGCCTCCAGCCCGGTGGCCGGTGTCGCATTGCCCGTCAGCCTGAGCACGAGCGGATGCACGCGCATCTCGACGCGCTCGATAGCGGCGGGCGCGATCGCGTGCTCGTTGCGCAACTGCAGGCAGGCGTCGATCACGGGATGTACCACGATGCCGCACGGGTACGGCTTGTAAGCGTTCTGCACGAGTTCCCAGCCTGCGCCGAGTCCGTCGGTGATGGCGTCCAGGTTGCGGCTCGCCGCCAGCACGTGCGCGAAGCCGCGCGGCGCCTCGATGCCGCGTTCCGAACTGGTGAATCCCTTCTGCGCGAGCAGCGCTGCGAGCAGGCCGTTCCGCGCGGCGTGGCCCATGTTGTAGGGCTTGCTCATGCTGCCGAGCATTTCGGTCAATCCCGAGGACTGCGTCGCCGCGATGCCGAGAGCCCACGTCATCTGCTGTTCGTCGAGTTTCAGCAGTTTGCCGCATGCCGCCGCCGCACCGAACACGCCGCACGTCGCGGTGATATGCCAGCCTTTGTCGTAATGCGCAGGCGTCACCGCGTTGCCGATGCGGCACTCGGTTTCGACGCCGAGAATGAACGCGTGCAGCAATTGCGCGCCAGTCGACGGCAGGTGCTCAACGAGCGACACCAGCGCAGAGGCGACCGGCACCGTCGGGTGGATCACGCTCTTCAGATGCGTGTCGTCGAAATCGAGGACATTCGAACCAATGCCGTTGATGACCGCCGCGTTCAGGATGTCGAGCCGCTCGCGTCTGCCGAGCACCGTGGCCTGCGGCGGACCGGCGA
Source organism: Betaproteobacteria bacterium (assembly GCA_043779885.1). Taxonomy (GTDB): domain Bacteria; phylum Pseudomonadota; class Gammaproteobacteria; order Burkholderiales; family SG8-41; genus PALSA-1004. The sequence goes on from JAYWDM010000026.1 coordinate 1,390, forward strand.
AATCACGCAGTGCCGCTAGCGCGGTATCCACCGTTGCGTCATTGCAGCCGCCCAGCGCGCAGCCGAGCCAGTTCAGCAGTGCGCGCTTCGCTTCATGGCGAACCTCCTTCGGAATGTCGCCCCAGCGCGAATCGACGATGAAACGCGCGAGGCGGCGCGATACATCATTCCTCATTCGATTTTGAGTCCCGCTTCCTTGACCACTTTCGCCCATTTCGGGATCTCCGCTTTGATAAAGGCGGCGAAATGCTGCGGCGTATCGCCGACGCCGTCCGCACCCATGATGGCGAGCCTTTCCTTGACGTCAGGCAGCGCGAGCGCGCGGCCGGTTTCCTGGTGCAGCTTGGTGACGATTGCCTGCGGCGTCCCGGCGGGAACGAACAAACCGTTCCAGCCCACGATCTGATATCCCTTGAGGCCGGACTCGTCGAGTGTCGGCAGTTCGGGCAGGAGCGGCGAGCGTTTCAGATCGGTGACCGCCAGCGCGCGCAGCTTGCCCGACCTGGCGAACGGCAGCGTGCCCGGAATGTTTTCGCACATCAACTGGATCTGTCCGCCGACCAGATCGGCAAGCGCCGGCGCGCCGCCCTTATACGGGACGTGGGTCATTTGCACGCCGGCCATCGTTTTGAGCATTTCACCGGCGAGGTGCGGCGTCGTGCCCGGACCGCCCGAGCCGAAATTGAGCTTGCCGGGATTGGCCTTCGCGTACGCGATAAATTCCTGCACCGATTTCGCGGGCACCGACGGATGCACGACCAGCATCAGCGGCGCCGACGCGACCATCGTTACCGGCGTCAAATCCTTTGCCGTGTCGTACGGCAGTTTGCTGAAGAGACTCGGATTGACCGTGAAGGTGAGACTCATCATCAATATCGTGTAACCGTCCGCTGGCGCCTTGGCGACGATGTCCGTGCCGATGATGCCGGAGGCGCCCGGACGGTTATCGACGACGAACTGATGGCGCAAGCTGTCCGTGAGTTTTTGCGCGATTAAACGCGCCATGATGTCGTTGGAGCCGGCGCCGGCGGCGAACGGCACCACCATGCGCACGGATTTGACGGGATAGTTCTGCGCGGTTGCGGCCGCGGCGGCCGCAAGCAGCGATAGGGATATCAAAATGCGCGAGCGCCCGATCATCAGTCATCTCCAATAAATTCCGACAGTCCTGCAGCGCTAGCATAAAGACTGCCGCCGCGCGAAACAAGTTTCGTAGGGTGGGCAACTGGTTGCCCACCAGCCTTGCCGGCGTTTCCGCGTGGGCAACAATGGTTGCCCACCCTACGGTTCTGGTGCCGCGCGAAACAAGCCGCAACCGCGGCCGCTCAGCGCGGGTTTTCCGACCGAGGCACCCAACCGATGCCGACCAGCACCGTAA
>JAYWDM010000027.1:0-2766 GCA_043779885.1 Betaproteobacteria bacterium
CGCTGCGATGCGCGCAACCTGAGCCGGGAATCCACCGAGCAAATCGTTCTCGCCACGCTGGCCGACAAGGTGTTCACGGCGAGCCGGGTAGAGATCATGCTCCGCGAGTTGAGAACACGTCAGCGTACGGCACGCACGGCAGAGGATGCACGCAGCGAGCATTTGACGCGGGAACTGAAGGAGATCGATACAGGCATTGCGCGCCTTTACGAAGCCGTGGAGAAAGGCCTGCTGCCGCTCGATACGACGCTGCAGGAGCGCTCACAGAAGCTTCAGGCACGCAGGCAGGACGTTCTGGTTGCCATAGCCGCCCTACGCGATCAATGGGAAGTCCCGCTTAACAAGCTCGCGCCTGTGCATGTTCGAAAATTCGCAGGCGCGCTCAGGGCGCGATTGCTCGACACGGCGTCGGGATTCGGCAAGGCGTATATCAATCTGCTGGTAGACGAGATACGGCTCGACGGAAGCAAGCTGCACATCCAGGGCAGTTATCGCGCATTGGCACGTGCAGTCTCGTTGTCGAAAGAAGGGAAGCTGGACACGGTGCCCAGCTTCGTACCAGAGTGGCGCGCCGGAGGGGATTCGAACCAATGACTCCCGATTTTCGCCAAGGCCCACTCGCCTTGATTTGACGGCGCGTGATTGTTTCCCGCGATATCAGCAGCGCAGAGTCATGCGTGTCGATCGGGCTACAGCACCTTCCCGCTCTCGCCGTCGATCAGGTGCATGTTGCTAAGATCGGCGACCAGCTTCATGCTGCGGCCGGCTTGGGCTTTCGCCCCCGGATTAACCCGTCCGCACACGTCAGTTCCGTTCACCATGAAATGGACCAGCGTCTCCATCCCCATCGGCTCCGTGACCTCAATCGCCGCGTCGAAGGCGTGCTGATTCGGTTCCCTGGTGGAGCGCTGTTCGATAATGTGCTCCGGCCTCAGGCCGAACAGCAATCCGCTCTTCGCATGGTGCGGACGATAACGTTCGATGCGTTCGTCCGGCACGGGAAATGCGATCTCGGTGCTCAGGCGAACGCGCAGCCCGTCCGCCGCCTCGAGCGTGCAGGGCAGAAAGTTCATCGCCGGCGAGCCGATGAAACCCGCGACGAAGCGGGTAGCCGGCGCATGGTAGAGATCGTTCGGCGCACCGACCTGCTCAATTCGCCCGTCGTTCATGACAACCACGCGATCGGCCAGCGTCATGGCCTCGACCTGGTCGTGGGTAACGTAAATAGTGGTGGTTCTGACCTTCTGATGCACCTTCTTGATCTCGATGCGCATCTGCACGCGCAGTTTCGCGTCCAGATTGGACAGCGGTTCATCGAACAGGAATACCTTGGGATCGCGCACTATCGCCCGCCCCATCGCCACCCGCTGCCGCTGGCCCCCGGAGAGTTGTTTCGGCTTGCGCTGCAACAGCTCGCTGATATCGAGGATGCGGGCGGCATTCTCGACCCGCCGCGCAATCTCATCCTTCGCCACCTTCTTGATGCGCAGACCGAACGACATATTCTCGTACACCGTCATATGCGGGTAGAGCGCGTAATTCTGGAACACCATCGCGATATCGCGGTCCTTGGGCGGCATGTCGTTCACCACCTCGCCGCCGATCAGCACCTCGCCCGCGCTGATATCTTCCAGCCCCGCGATCATGCGCAGCGTGGTGCTTTTGCCGCACCCCGAGGGCCCCACCAGCACCACGAACTCCTTGTCGAGAATGTCGAGGTCGATGCCGCGAACAGCCGGCGTCTCGTCGTAATTCTTGACCACGTTGCGCAGCGTTACCTGTGCCATGGCGCGGCTATCCCTTGGTGGCGCCGGCCGTGAGGCCGGCGATGTAATAGTCCATGAGGAATGCGTAGATGATGAGCGGTGGCGCGGCCCCGAGCAGCGCGCCGGTCATGATCTGGCCCCAGGTGAACACGTCGCCCCGGACGAGCGTGGTGATGATGCCCACCGGCAGCACCAGCTGATCGGCGGAGGTCGTGAACGCGAGCGGGTAGAGAAACTGCGCCCACGACACGGTGAACGCGAAGATCGTTGCCGCGATGATCCCGGGCAGCGCGACGGGAATGAAGATCTTGACCAGGATCTGGAAATAGCCGGCGCCGTCGATCAGCGCCGCCTCGTCGAGCTCCTTCGGGATGCTGCCGAAGTAACCGATCATGATCCAGGTGCAGAACGGCACGGTAAGCGTGGGGTAAAGGAGGACCAGCACGTACCAGTGGTTGATCAGCTCAATGCCGGTGGTTTCATGCACGAAGACGAATATCTTGAACAGCGGGATGAACAGCAGCGTCTCCGGAATCAGGTAAGTGAGGAACACCCCGGTCGCGAGCGTGGCTGAACCCCAGAACTTCATGCGCGAAAGAGCGAACGCCGCGGGTATGCTTACCAGCATCGTTATCAGCACCACCAGCACCGACACCAGCGCCGAATTGCGGAAGAACGTCAGGTAGGTCGATGACGTCAGAAGCTCGATGTAGTTGTCGAGCGTGGGCGCAAAGATCCACCACGGCGACACGGCCGCGGAGATCTCGGCGTTGGTCTTGAGCGAAGTGATGAGCATGTACACCGGCGGCGTGAGCGAGAAGACGACGAAGATGCAGAGGAACACATACGACCATACCATCGCCCTGCGGCGGTCGCCCTGCATGCTGCTGCGCTGCGCTGCCACCTCAGGCCTCGGTCCCGCGCCGGCTGATATCGCGCAGTATGAAGATCGCGGCAATCGCCAGGATCGGGAACATGAACAGCGATACCGAGGCGCCGA
>JAYWDM010000028.1:0-2766 GCA_043779885.1 Betaproteobacteria bacterium
TGCTCCGGTTTTGGCGCTTATCCAGATGCGGCAAATTTTACCATATTCGTCGCGTTCGATTCGCGGCGCGATGCCATTCATGTCGATCTTGTTATATACCAGAATCTGCGGGATGCGGTCCGCGCCTATCTCGGCAAGCACCGAATTCACCGCCGCGATCTGCGCATCGCGGGTCGAACTGCTGGCGTCGACGACGTGCAGCAATAAATCGGCCTGTATGGCCTCCTCCAGCGTCGCGCGAAACGCCGCCACCAGGGTGTGCGGCAACTGGCGGATGAACCCTACCGTGTCCGACAACAGCAGTGGTGCGCCGTTCGGCAGATACACGCGCCGCGTCGTCGTGTCCAGAGTAGCGAACAACTGGTTGGCGGCGTAAGCGTTCGAGCGGGTCAGCACATTGAACAAAGTGCTCTTGCCCGCATTGGTATAACCGACCAGCGATACCGGGAGCGTGTTCGCGCGGCGCCGCGCGCGGCGCTGCACTTCGCGCTGGCTGGCCAGCCGCGCAAGCTTGTCTTTCAGCAGCTTGACGCGCTTGCCGAGCAGGCGGCGGTCGGTTTCGAGCTGGGTTTCGCCCGGTCCGCGCAGGCCGATACCCCCTTTCTGCCGCTCAAGATGGGTCCACCCGCGCACAAGGCGGGTCGCGAGGTGTTCAAGCTGGGCCAACTCGACCTGCAGCTTGCCTTCGTGACTGTGCGCGCGTTGCGCAAAGATGTCGAGTATCAGGCTGACGCGGTCGATTACGCGGCAGTCCAGCCGTTTTTCAAGATTGCGCTCCTGAGCCGGCGACAACTCGTGGTTGAAGATCGCCAGCCTGGCGCCGGTGCGGGTGAGCAATGCCGCAAGCTCGTCGACTTTGCCGCTGCCCGCGAAATAAGCGGAATCGGGGCGCAGACGCCGTCCGCGCAGCACCCCGCCGATCTCGAGACGGGCGCTCGCCGCGAGCTGCGCGAGTTCGTCAGTCGACTCGGCGTAACCTTCATCACCGAGGTCAAGGCTGACCAACACCGCCTGGGAGCTTGCCCCGGGACGTTCAAACATTCAGGAAGGTTGCAATGCGAATCAGCTTTCGGCCGTGTGATCCAGCGCAAGATTGACGGCGCGCGCAGGCACAACCGTCGAAATCGCGTGCTTGTACACCATCTGCGTGACCGTGTTCTTCAGCAGGACGACGTACTGATCGAACGATTCGATCTGCCCCTGCAGCTTGATACCATTGACGAGATAGATCGACACCGGAACGTGCTCTTTGCGCAGCGCATTCAGAAACGGGTCTTGTAGCAGCTGCCCTTTCGTACTCATTTTCGCCCCATCGTTTTTAGTATTGATTTCAATACTGTACTTTATTTTTGCGGCCAGCGCCATAGCGCGCGCCCTAACGCCTTGACCGCCGCTTGTCATACGGATTGGCGCCCTGCCGGAACTCGATTTTAAGCGGCGTTCCCCTTAATTGGAACGCGTCGCGGAAGAATCGTTCAAGGTAGCGCCGATAACTGTCGGAGACGCGATTGAGCCCGGTACCGTGAATAATGATACGCGGCGGATTGCTGCCGCCCTGATGGGCATAGCGCATTTTCGGCCGGAAGATGCCGCCGCGCGGCGGCGCCTGACGGGCGATGGCGGCTTCCAGTGCCCGCGTCAGCTTGGGCGTGGGCAACTTCGCCATGGCAGCGCGATAGGCGCTCTCGACCGCGTCGAGCAGTGCCTTGATGCCGGTTCCGGCGAGCGCGGAGATGTAGTGCACCGGCGCAAATTCAATGAAATTCAGCTTGCGCGCCAGCGTGCCTTTGGCCGCTTCGCGCTGCTCGCCGCTCAAGCCGTCCCATTTGTTGACCGCGATAACCAGCGCACGCCCCGCCTCCACGATGTAGCCCGCGATATGCGCGTCCTGATCGACGACCATGTCGCGGGCATCGAGCACCAGGATCACGACATTGGCGTCCTCGATGGCCTGCAGCGTCTTGATTACCGAAAATTTCTCGATCACGTCGATTACGTTGCCCCGCCGCCGCATGCCGGCCGTATCGATCAGCGTGTATTGACGGCCGGCGCGCTCGAAGTCGATGTAAATGCTGTCGCGCGTCGTGCCCGGCTGATCGAACACGACGACCCGTTCTTCGCCCAGCAGGGCATTGACCAGCGTGGATTTGCCGACGTTCGGCCGGCCGACGATCGCCATGCGCGGACGCGCTGCCGGCACCGCATCGTCATCGGTCTCCTCGCGATCCGGAAAATCCGCCGTTATAAGATCGGCCAGATCGCTCACGCCGTCGCCGTGCGCGGCGGAAATCGCCAGCGGATCGCCCAGCGCCAGTTCATGAAAGTCGGCGTTGACGGTTGCCGGCTGCATGCCTTCAGCCTTGTTAACGACCAGCCAGATCCTGCGCCCGGTCTTGCGCAACTGCTGTGCAATCGCGCGATCCTGGGTCGTCAATCCCTGCCGCCCGTCGACCACCAGCGCGACCGCATCGGCCTCATCGATCGCCAGCAGCGTCTGCTGCGCCATCGCGTGCATTACGCCATCCAGCGAAACCGGCTCGAGCCCGCCCGTGTCAACGACGATATATGACTTGTGACCAACCCGTCCCCGTCCGTAATGACGATCGCGAGTCAACCCTGGAATGTCCGCGACGATCGCATCGCGGCTGCGCGTAAGCCGGTTAAACAGGGTCGACTTGCCGACGTTGGGCCGGCCGACGATGACCAGGGTTGGAATCATGCTAAAGCGTTGCCATTAAGGTCGCGCAGGGCGCGAGGAAAATCTTC
>JAYWDM010000029.1:0-2765 GCA_043779885.1 Betaproteobacteria bacterium
CAATCGGCGCCGTGAACGGGTGAAATGGCGGGCGCTGACCGCGGCCGGGCAATCTTTGCGGGCCCGCCCTGCGCAGGCGTGATCGCGGAGGATTGCGCGTCCGCACACCCCACGAGACAGGAACATCGATGCTTGTGCCTTTGAAAAGGTCGTACCGAATCTTCCGCGATGCCGCCGGGTGGCGAATGCCGAATTGCCAGCTTCTTGCCAGCCCGTATTTGAATCGCAATCGGAACGCTCGTGCGGGACTCGCCGATCGGGACCACGTGCTTGCCGCGGCGGCGTGGCTCGAACGGGCGCAGGACGCCAGCGGCGATGGCGGCGTTGCGGGCCGCTACAGCCTGCGCAGCGGGTGGACGTCCTCGTATCCGGAAACCACCGGATACATTATTCCCACGTTGCTCCGGCTGGCCGGCGCGCTGGATGAGCCGCGTTTCAGGGAGCGGGCACGCCGCTGCGTCGACTTTTTGCTTGCCGTGCAGCTTGAGTGCGGCGCCTTCCCGGGAATGGAGATCGCCCATAACCGGAACGAACCTTCGATCTTCAACAGCGCCCAGATCATCTGCGGGCTGCGCGCGTGGCATGCGGCGAGCAACGACGGCCGCGCGCTTGACGCTGCACGCCGCGCCTGCGATTGGCTGGTCGCGCAGCAGGATGCGGATGGTGCGTGGCGCAAGTTCGTTTACCAGGATCTCGCTTACACCTATATGGCACACGCCGCCTGCTGGATCGCCGAGCTTGGCGAGTACCTCGGACGCGGCGACTATCTGGATTGCGCGCGCGCGCATCTCGAATGGGTTCTGCAACACCATGATCCGGCGACCGGCTGGTTCGATGACTGCGGCTTCGGCGAAGAGGAGCACCGCGCGCGTCGCGCGCCGACCCACACCATTGCCTACACTATCTGGGGCGTGTTGATGATGTCGCGCATTCTGCAACACGACGTGGGCATGCGGGCTGCGCGCCACGCCGCGCTCGGTGTTGCGCGGCGCCTGGAACTGTCGGGCTGGCTGCCCGGAATTCTCGACCACGCCTGGCGCGGTTGCGCGTCCCACGCCTGCCTTACCGGCAACGCGCAGATGGCGCTCATCTGGCTGGAACTGGATCGCTTGCAGGGCGACCCGGCGCTGCTGAGCGCCGCCTGCAAGGCGATCGACCTCGTCAAACGCGCCCAGCCGATGTTCGCGAGCGACCCCGGAATCCGCGGCGGCATCGCGGGTTCCGATCCGGTGTGGGGCGACTACCTCTACATGCGTGTCCCGAACTGGGCCGCCAAATTCTTTCTCGATGCGCTGCTTGAAAAGCAGTCCGCGCTGGCGCGGCTCACCGTGCCGCCTGCCGCCGCGCCGGTGGTTCCCGCCGGGGTGCCCTCCGCGCTGCCCGTTCATCCCGCAGCCGCGCCTGATGCGGCGCGGCTGCGCGTCGTCCTCTATGCGTCGCCCACTACACACAAGGTGCGGGAGATGGTGACAGCGTGGTCCGCGTGGGGTTTTCGTCCGGCGGCGGTCATCGTGTCACGGGAGCCGGAACCGGGCCTGGCGCAGCGCCTCGCGGCCAAACTGCGCGAGCAAGGCGCGGGTGCATTCACCCGGCGTCTGCGCGGGCTGTTTACGCGTCGACGCGCATCGCCGGCGCTGCCCGCGGCGGCCGGCGGCACGGGCCACCGTGAAGCGGTGGTCGACTATTGCCGGTCGGCGGGCATCGAAGTGATCGAGGTCGGACCGCTCGACTCGGCGCAGGCGCTCAGGGCGATTGAAGCGCTGCGGCCGGATCTCGCCGTGCATGCGGGCGCGGGCATACTGCGCACGGCCGTTCTGCGCATTCCGCGTCTGGGCACGCTCAACGCCCACATGGGGATATTGCCGCATTATCGCGGCATGAACGTTGCGGAATGGAGCCGGCTCGCGGGGGATGTTGTCGGCTGCACCGTGCACCTGATCGCGGAAGGCATCGACACCGGCGATATCATCTGCTGCCGGGCGGTCCCGCTCGGCGATGTCCGCAGTATCGCCCAATTTCGCGCGGCCGTGAATGACGCGCAAATCGCGCTTCTCGGCGAGGCGGTGCGATACACAGTTGAAACGGGTACGTTACCGCCTCGTCGATCACAGACTGCGGACGAAGGCCGCCAGTACTTCATCATGCATACGGAAGTGCGCGAATTGCTGCAGACGGCGCTGGCCGCGGATTGCGGCAAGAGTACGGTTGGCGATGGGTTTTCAGTGTAGTCCTTCACCCTGGCACTTAGACACCCGTAAAGTACTAACGAAACTCCTTCCCCTTCAAGGGGAAGGATGGGATGGGGATGGGATCGATTGAAACGCATCGCGCTGTTCTCACCTTCCCCTTCAAGGGGAAGGACGGGATGGGGATGGGTTTCTATTCGCGCAGATGTCAACCCATCCCCACCTCGGTCCTCCCCTTGAAGGGGAGGAAGAGAAATCCGCTGCGCGCAATAGCGTGGCCCACCTCGGTCCTCCCCTTGAAGGGGAGGAAGAGAAGTGCGCTGCGCGGTGTGACGTGGCCCGGATGAATGAAATGAAATCCGGGGCTGGATTATGGTGGGAGTGGACCCCGGAATGCGCTGCGCTCCTTCCGGGCTACGCTCTGCCAACGATACGCGTGCCAGCCGGGCCGGATTTTGCAAGCGCGTGTCCGGCTCAGGACCCTCGCGATGCTGTTTAATTCCTACGTATTTATTTTTGCCTTCCTGCCGCTGACCCTGGCCGGATTTTTCCTGCTTGGACGCTTCCAGCCCAGGCTCG
>JAYWDM010000030.1:0-8038 GCA_043779885.1 Betaproteobacteria bacterium
ACGAGGCGGACGAGTCCGGCGAGGGAGGGCGTGCCGAGCTTTGCCATGATGCGGGCGCGGTGCGCTTCGACGGTCTTGATGGCGATATTCAGCTCGGCAGCAATCACTTTGCTCGACTTTCCGGCCACCACCGCCGCCAGCACGTCCCGCTCGCGGGGGCTCAGTGCGGCCGCGCGGGCACGCACGACGCCGGGCTCTTCCGCGCCGCCGGGGCGCCGGGTATGCATGCCGAGCGCGCGCCGGACCGCGTCGACCAGATGCTCGTCGGTAAACGGTTTTTCGACAAAATCAACCGCGCCGCGCCGCATGGCCATGACGGCGAGTCGCACGTCGCCGTGGGCGGTCACGAAAACGAGCGGCAAGCGGACGTGGCGGCGCGCCAGTTCCGCCTGCAGTTCGAGGCCCGACATGCCGGGCATGCGCAAATCCACGATGGCACATCCGGGACGCTCGTTGGTGAACGCGGCGAGGAATTCCTCGCCGCTCGCGTACGTCTGCACGACGAGGCCTTCGCCTTCGAGCAGCCAGTGCAGCGAGTCGCGGACTGCCAGATCGTCGTCGACGACATGCACGAGCGTCGCGGGACCAGTCATCCGCCACCCGGCGCCGCGCGCACCGTGAAGTGAAACTCCGCGCCGCCCCCGTCGCGCGGCGTTGTCCACAGGTGCCCGCCGTGGAACTCGACGATCGAACGGCAGATGTTGAGCCCGAGCCCCATGCCCTCCGGCTTGCTGGTAAAAAACGGCTCGAACAGCCGGCCGGCGAAGTCCGCGGCGACGCCCGGTCCGCGGTCCGCGATCGTGACCTTGAGCGCATCCTGCTCCCCGCGCGCCGTAATCACATCGACCGGCTGACCCGGCCCGGCGCCGTCGCGCATCGCATCAAAGGCGTTGCGCACGAGATTCAGGATGACCTGCTCGATCATCACCCCGTCCGCCTGCGCCTGCGGCAAGTCCGGCGCGAGGTGGAGCGCGACGCGCAATCCGCTGCGCTCGGCCTCGTGCGCGGCCGCCCCGGCGGCGCGTGAGACGAGCGCATTCAGGTCGAGAGCGGAGAGCACCGGCTGGCGGGAGTGCACGAAGTCGCGTACCCGGCGAATGATCTGACCCGCGCGCTCCGCCTGCTCGCCCGCCTGCTCGAGCGCGCCGGCGAGAGCGTGGGGATCCGCGCCGCCCGCACGCAGCCGGCGCAGCGAGCCCAGAACATAGCTCGCGATCGCGGCGAGCGGCTGATTGAGCTCGTGCGCGATCGAACTCGCGATCTCGCCCACGGTTACGAGGCGCGCCGTCGCCTGGAGCCGCGCTTCCTGCTCGCGGTTCAAGGCCTCGGTATGGCGGCGGGCGGTAACGTCGGTTGCGCTGAGCAGCAGCACCGGCCGTTCGTCCGTCCAGTTCAGCCACCGGCCGCGAACGAGAAACCACCGGCCATCGAGTTGCCGTTCCTCCCCGTCGTCGCCCGCCTCGAACACGACCGCGGTTTCGAGCAACTGCTGAACGATGTGGTCCCGCGCATCCCGCGCAAACGCGGCGTCGAAGGGACGGTTGGAGTAGAGGATGCTGCCCGCGGCCGGATCGAGGACGCAGACCGCGGCGTCCAGACCCTCGAGCACCTTGATCAGGCGATCATCGGAGCGGGCGAGCGCGCGCTTCAACTGGTCGACGACGACGGTGAAGAGGGCAAACGTGGCAAGCCGGATGGAGCCTTCCCAGTAGTAATAGATCGCCAGCGAGTAATGATGCTCGGCCATGACGTTGGTGGCGAACCAGGCGGCGGTCGCAAGCACCGACAACGCGAGGCCGGCGCGCAAACCGAACGCCCAGGTCGCGGCCACGACGGGCCCGACATAGAGAACCGACAGGGAGAGTTCGTAGCCGGTCGAGAGGTCGGCGAGCGCGATGGCGACGAGCGTCGTCAGCGCCAGCCCGAGCACGGCGCCGCGGCGGCGCATGAATGCCGCTGAAAGTGCGTTGGCCCGCTGCAAAAACGCATTGGGCCTGGCGGCGTCGAATGGCGCACGGCGGCCGGCCGGCGCGGCTGGGTTCACGGTGGGGTGGTCATGGTATGAACAGGGTGCAGTCTACACCCGCCGCACTCCCCGATCGGCGTCTCGATTGCGATCCGCAAGGGAATTCGGTTCCGCCCTGCCGTGTTGGCGGTGGCGCGACCCGCCGGCGCAAATTCACTGGAATAACCGCGCGGTTTTAGTGTTTAATAGCCAGGTTGCGCGCGGTCCAGTACGACGCATGGCGGGCGGGAAGTGCGCCTGGTGCGGCGGCCATCATCCGCGGCGATCCATAACCATAAGGAGGATGTACCATGTTACGCACGACTTTCACGATCACGGGCGCCATGCTGCTGGCGCTGGCATTTTGCGTGCAGGCGCAACAACCCGCGCGGCCGCAGATCGCCACCACCAAGGTCGAGGGGACGGACAACGTCTATGTTTTCCGCAATGGGAACCACCAGTCGATGTTCGTGGTCACGCCTGACGGCGTGATCGCGACCGACCCGGTCGCCTACGGCCGGCCGACGGGCGGGCAGACATACGTCGACGAGATCCGCAAAGTCACCGATAAACCAATCAAGTACCTGGTCTACAGCCACCACCACTTCGACCACATCGCCGGCGGCAAGGCGTTCAAGGACGCCGGCGCCACGGTCGTCGCGCACCATCGCGCGAAGGAGCAGCTCAGCGTGCTGAAAGACCCGCACACCGTGTTGCCCGACGAGGCGGTGAGCGACAGGGGCCGCGTCATCACGCTCGGCGGCACCGCGCTCGAGTTGAGCTATCACGGCCTCAATCATTCGGATTCGACGCTGGTGATGCGGCTGCCGAAAGAGAAGATCATCTTTGTCGTCGACACGCTGCCGGTCGGCACCGTGCCGGGGCGCGGCATGATCGACTTCCACCCGCTGCAGGCGGAGGAATTTATCAAGAAGGTGCTGACGCTCGATTGGGACAGGCTGATTCCCGGCCACCCCGGGCCCGGCGACCGGCTGGGCACCAAGAAGGACGCGCAGGACCAGCTCGAATTCCTGCAGGATGCATCCGCCGAGATGAAGAAGCTCGCGCAGGACGGCAAGTGCTGGGAACCGGCGGAAAAGGAATTCAAGCTGTCGAAATACGAGAGCTGGCCCGGTTACGCCGCGGGCATGCCGTTCGTCGCACGGCGCTATTGCGGACTGTGGGGACGCGGCACCTGAGCACGCGCGCTACGCCCGTCTGACAGTGAATTGGTGATACGGAACACCGCGGCGGCGGCGCTGATCGTCGCCATCGCCTGCGTCGCCGCGTACGGACTCGCGGCGGCGGAGAACTATCCGGTGAAGCCCGTGCGCATCATCATCGGATTTTCGCCCGGCGGTTACATCGATCTCACGGCGCGGCTCGTGGCCGGACCGCTCGCAGCCGCACTCGGGCAGCAGGTCGTGGTCGACAATCGAACCGGCGCGGGCGGCATCGTCGGCACGGAAATGGCGGCACGCGCGGCGCCTGATGGATACACGCTGACAGTGGGCAGCGTCGGTACGCATGCCATCAATCAAACGCTTTACCGCACGCTGCCGTATAACGTGTTGCGCGACTTCCAGCCGGTCGCGCGGCTGTCGGATTCGCCCAACATCCTGGCCGTTCATCCAACGCTGCCGGTGCGTTCGGTCAGGGAGTTGATCGCGTTGGCGCGCGCGCGTCCGGGGCAGCTCATGTATGCGTCCGCGGGCGCAGGCACATCGACCCATATCGCGGCGGTGCTCCTCGAATTCCTCGCGCATATCAAGCTCGTGCACGTTCCGTACAAGGGCGGCGGGCCGGCCATCGTCGACGTGGTGGCAGGGCAGGTGCCCGTCACTTTCGGCACCGCGGCATCGGTGTCGCCGCACACCAGGACCGGCAGGCTGCGCGGACTCGCTATCACCGGCCGCCAGCGCTCCACGCTGCTGCCCGATCTGCCGACCATCGCGGAATCCGGGTTGCCGGGCTACGAGATGCTTAACTGGCTGGGCCTGTTCGCGCCTGCCGCGACGCCGCGCGCGGTGGTGGACCGGCTGGGCAATGAAGCAATACGTATAGTGCGTTTGCCGGAGGTGCGTAACCGCCTCAATGCCCAAGGGGCGGAACCTTCGCCGCTCGGCACGGATGAGTTCGCGCCTTTTGTGAAAAGCGAAGTGGAGAAATGGGCCAAGGTGGTCACGGCCACCGGCATGACCGCGGAATGAGCAGTCGTGGACAGCGCATGGCAGGTGACCTGCAGTACTGGCCGATTGCTCTCCCAGACGGGGACGGTCGGCATGGTAGCGCAACACCCATTGCGAAAAAAGGGCACGACATGACACAACGGGTCATTGGAATCCGGCATGTTGCGCAGCGCGCAGTGACGCTGGCCATCGTCGCATCGGCGCTCGTTCCGCTTGCACGCGGCTACGCCGCTGACATGTCTGCGCCGCGCGTATCGAAAGCAGACGATTATCCGCGCAAGTCGATCCGCGTTATCGATCCATTCCCCGCCGCCGGCGCCGGTGACATCATTGCGCGCGTGATCGGCCAGAAATTCGCCGAACGGTACGGGCAGGCGTTTGTCGTCGACAACCGGCCCGGTGCCGGGGGTAACGTCGCCGCGGAATTGGCGGCGAAGGCGCCGCCTGACGGCTATACGCTGTTCAACGTTATCGTGTTTTCTTTGGCGCCCAGCGTAAGCCTGTACCCGCAGTCAGGCTTTGACCCCATGAAGGATTTTGCTTACATCACGTTACTGGCCGGCGGATCCTACGTCATCGTCGCTAACCCGTCGTTCCCCGCCAAGACAATTGCCGAACTGGTTGCGCTCGCCAAAGCACAGCCGGGAAAAATCGGCTATGGCTCGTCGGGCGTGGGCGGCCCGGTGCATATCGCCGGCGAACTCCTGAAAAGCCGCGCCGGCATCGACCTGCTGCACGTGCCGTATAAGGGTGCCGCCCCGATCATGACGGCGGTGGCAAGCGGCGAAGTGCAGATGGGCATTCCCAGCGTCGCCGGCGCATTGCCGCTGATCAAGGCGGGACGCGTCGTGCCCATCGCAGTCATGGGCACGCAACGCATCAAGACGCTGCCGAATGTCCCCACGGTCGCCGAGTCTGGTTACCCGGGTTACGATTTCACGCCTTGGTACGGCATAGCTGCGCCTGCCGGCACGCCCCGTTCCATCGTGCTGGGATTGAACGCCGAGCTCGGCAAAATCGTTCAACTGCCGGAGGTGCAGTCGGCGCTCGCGGCCCAGGGGCTGGACGCGGCCGGCAGCACGCCGGAGCGGCTGCGGGAAATCGTGCGCGAGGCGATTGCGACATGCGCGAAAATTATCAAGGACGTCGGCATTAAAGTCGACTAGCGTAGTGCTTCGCTGCTTGCGGTACCTGAACAGGGGCTCGGCAGAAATGAGACTCCTTCCCCTTCAAGGGGAGGGCAGGCATCGCGGCGAGGGGGCAAGCGGGATGGGGATGGGTAAGTAGTGCCTGACCGAAAACCCTGAGACCAACGGCCACAGCGGCTTTGCGGCCGATTCTCGAAACGATGATCGTGGAATTCGGTGGCCCGTCGGCTATTTTTGCGGGCAATGCCGGCTTGCAGGGGTCTGAAAGCGGAAATCTTCGCCCTCGATTGTCTGCCGATGCGAGTCACAAACAATCTTCGAAAAGGTTGAAAATCAGTCCACCACTGGGCTGCTGAAACGTTGTGTATCGAGGTCACAAAGCCTGATGATTTGAGCGAGGATGAAAGCGATGCGCGTGGTGCAGAATTCACAGATGCAAATTGGTGAAGTCGATATTTCGCAGATCAAATTTGATCCGAAATCGCGCGACGACATCCCGAAGATATTGCAAGGCTTGCAGTACCTGTACGTGAACCTGGCGCTGCGCGAGAAGATCTTTGAACTGCTCGAAGCCGAGATTTCACCCAAGGTAGACAAGCGCAATGGACGCCCCGGCATGGCGCTGTGGACGATCTTCGTGTGCGGCGTGTTGCGGCTCGACTTGAATGAAGACTACGACCGGCTGCATGACTTGGTCAATCATCACAGCGCGATTCGCCAGATGCTTGGACACGGCGCGTTCAATGAAGAGACCTACCATTTTCAAACCCTCAAAGACAACGTCGGGCTGCTCACCCCGGCGCTATTGGACAAGATCAATGTGATCGTGGTCAACGCCGGACATGTCCTGGTCAAAAAAAAAGACGGCGAAGCGCTGCGTGGGCGCTGCGATTCCTTTGTGGTTGAAACCGACGTTCATTACCCCACCGATATCAACCTGCTGTACGACGCGATGCGCAAGGTCGTGACCCTGACCGCGCAGCTCTGCGAAAGCACCGGCACCGACGGCTGGCGGCAGCACGCCTACAACGTCAGGCACCTCAAGCGGCGCATGCGCAGCGCGCAAAACAAGAAGCGCGGCAAAGCCCGAACGGAAGCGCAACAAGAGAAGAACGCGGCGCTGATCATCCAAGCCCATCAAGAATATCTCGACACCGCCGGTGACTACCTGGGCAAAGCGCGGGCGACCCTGGCCATGCTGGCGGAACAAAGGCTCGCCGATCAGTTCGATGTCGTGAAGAAGATCGAGATTGAACGATTCATGGCGCACGCGACCCGCCAGATTGACCAAACCAGGCGGCGCGTCATCCTTGGCGAAGTCATCCCGCATGGCGAGAAGGTATTCTCGATCTTCGAGCCGCACACCGAATGGATCAGCAAAGGAAAGGCCGGCGTTCCGGTCGAGTTGGGCGTCAAGGTATGCGTCCTGGAAGACCAGTACCGATTCATCCTGCATCATCAAGTCATGCAGCAGAGCACCGACGATCAAGTCGCCGTGCCGATGGTGGCGGCGGCGAAGAAGAACTTTCCGAGCTTGAGCGTCTGCAGCTTCGACAAGGGCTTTCATACACCGCAGAATCAGGTCGCGCTACAAGAACACCTGACCTTGGTGGTGCTGCCCAGAAAGGGCAAGCTGTCGCAGTCTGCGCAGGTGGCGGAGCAGGCTGACGGATTCGTCCGGGCGCGACGCGCACATTCGGCCGTCGAGTCGGCGATCAACGCGCTCGAGGTGCATGGACTGGACCGATGCCCGGATCATGGCATCGACGGATTCAAGCTCTACGTCGCGCTGGCCATGGTGGCGAGAAATGTCCATCGCATCGGCGCGATCCTGACGCAACAGCAAGAACAGCGTGAGAAAAGGCAGAGAAAATATTCCGACCGCGATTGCACCTACAAATTGGCGGCGTGAAAAATCCACGTACGCCGATCCCGTCTTTCTCGTACGATTGCGGCAATCGGGGATGCGCTCGTTCGTGCACCGACAAAATCCGCATCGCCAGCTCGCAAATCGGAAAATTCTTCGCCGCAGATCAATGAATGCAGACCATGATGCTCGTCTTGCTCAAAAAATAGGCGGCCGGCTTTTTTAAAACAGGGGTTCTCTGTCAGGCACTAAGTAGAGGTAACCGTCGCTGAGCGACTTTATCGCACAGCGACCGTATCGACTGCCCGGTTATGCAGCGCGCTCAAGCGGAACCTCCCATCCGGGAAATACGAGTAAAGCTGGATGGCACTTGAGGGCACGTGCAAAAACCTTTGCTCGCTCGACACCCAAATTCACCCGACAGTTCTCAATGGCGGAGATGGTGGCTTGCGGAATACCCGTGAGCTCGGACAATTGGCATTGACTCAGTTCCTGGAGTTCGCGCAGGATCCGGACAGACTCACCGACCGAGACCTCGACTCGTTTTTTCGCAGGACGAAACTCTTTCATTTCATGGCCTCTTGTAATCGTGGGCGGTGACATCAATCACTTGAATCTGCAACACATTAGCGAGAACCCGGTAAATCACTCGCCACTGAAGCCCGAACCGGGAAGAACGATGACCTTTCCACTCACCAGACAGCGCTTCATCGTGAAATCCCTTGATGGCTCATAAGCCTTGTGGCCCGGAAAGTCCGGCGATGTCTTTCCATTTCTCGTAACGCTTCAAAATCTCGACAGGGACGGCGCCTGAAAGTTGCTTGTCAAC
>JAYWDM010000031.1:0-2759 GCA_043779885.1 Betaproteobacteria bacterium
GTTCGGCGTGCCCGCATCGACTATTTCGACCGAGCGGCCCGCCGCCAATATCACCTCGCCCTGCGGGCTGGTGATGATGCCCGAGTTCTTGACGTCGACCGCGATCAGATAGACCTGCCCGCCGCCAGGCGTAGTGATCGCGCCCTGATTGTTGATGACGCCGGCGCCCGGCGTGTCGGCAAAACGCAACCGCCCCGCCAGAAAGTCCGCATTGGACAGGTTAAGCGTCGATGCGACCAGCCCGGCCACATCGATCTGCGCGCCCGCCCCGAACAGGATGCCGTTCGGATTGATCAGGAATACGCGACCGTTCGACTGCAGCACCCCGAGTATGACCGAGGGGTCGACGCCGACCACGCGGTTGAGCACCGAACTTGCCGCCGACTGCTGGATAAAGCGCGTGACCTCGCTCTGCGAAATCGAGAAACCCTGCCAGTTGATGATGGCGCCGGGCGTATTGGTGATCGTCAGCAGGTTGCCCTGCTGGTTAAAGAGCGCGCTGCCGCTGACGACCGCGGCCCCCGTCGGATTCGCAATCGCTGTCTCGACCGAAACCGAAAAACACGCCGCAACTGCCAGTGAAATCGCCTTGGCCCTGAGCGGTGACCGTATCTGATTACGTCGCTGAGAAGTCATAAGTCCTCGCAAGTCCATTGACGGGTATGGGGAATTCTACACCCGCCGACCTGTTTTTGCGATGTGAACTACGACACAAAGTCCTGAATTAATTGATTATGCAAAAAATTCAGTGTTTCGCCAACGAACCGCCCGCTGTGACTTTAATTGGCCTGCCGGGTCGCGCGCTGGCGGCAGGTTTCGCTCAGGCAAACGCCGGCCGCGACCGAGACGTTGAGGCTTTCGACAGTGCCCGCCATCGGTATCCGTATCAGTTCGTCGCAATGCTCGCGTGTAAGCCGCCGCATGCCTTCGCCCTCGGCGCCAAAAACCCACGCCAGCGCACCGGCATATTTTCCGTCGTACAGGCCGGTTGCAGCCTGCTCGTCAGCGCCGACGATCCAGACGCCAAGCTCCTTCAGTTCGCGCAACGTGCGCGCGAGGTTCGTTACCGACACATACGGCACGGTTTCAGCAGCCCCGCTGGCAACTTTGGCAACGGCCGGCGTGATACCCACCGCGCGGTCCTTGGGCGCGATTACCGCGTGCACGCCAAACGCATCCGCGACACGCAGGCACGCGCCGAGATTGTGCGGGTCCTGCACGCCGTCGAGCACCAGCAGCAACGCCGGTCCGGCGATGCGGTCAAGCACGTCGTGCAAATCGTGTTTCGCCGGCATCGCGAGCACGCGCGCGGCAACCCCCTGGTGTGCCGCGTGCCCGGTCAGTCCGTCGAGCCGCTGCGCATCCACCGTCATTACGCGCACCGCGTGGCTGCCCGCCAGTTTCACCAGATCCTGCATGCGCGCATCGCTGCGCGCGGCGTCGAGATAGATTTCCTGCACGCCCGCCGCATGCTGACGCAGGCGGCTCACCACCGCGTGAAAGCCGTAGATTATTCTTGAATCAGCCAATTTAAACTCTCAACGCAGAGGACGCGGAGGACGCAGAGGAGCGCGGAGGAAGGCATTCGCGATATTATCAATTCAACCTCTCAACGCAGAGGACGCGGAGGACGCAGAGGTGCGCAGAGGAAACCCTACAATCCGTTGACGACACGATTGATTCCGTCGCGCATGTGCGGAACGTTGAAGTTAAGAAGGTAACCAAGCTTGCATCCGCTCAGCTTCAAGTACGTCAAGAGCTGAGACTTGTGCACCAGCATGAGCTTTTCGACCGCTTTAACCTCGATGATTACCAATCCCTCTACCAGGACGTCCAAACGAAATCCGCCGTTAATTTCAAGACCATCGTAACGTACGGGAAGCGCAACCTGCCGCTCCGATTTAAGCCCGCATCTTGACAGCTCGTGAACCAGACATAACTCGTAGACGCTTTCCAGCAATCCCGGACCAAGCGAGGTATGAACCTTCATCGCGCATTTCAGTACTTCATGGCCGATTGCGTTTTCGTTCATCGCTTTTCCTCAGCGAACCTCCGCGTCCTCAGCGTCCTCCGCGTTGAGAGGTTGATTCTTCCAGCACGAAATCGATCTTGCTTGACTCGATGTCGACGCGCACCAGACGCACCTTCACGCGATCCCCCAGCCGGTAACGCTTGGCGGTGCGTTCGCCCGTCAACTGGTGTTTGGCCGCGTCGAAACGAAAATAATCGCTGCCCAGGTCGGACACGTGCACGAGCCCTTCCACGTAAACATCGTCGAGCGCAACGAAAATTCCGAACGCCACCGCGGAACTGATCGTGCCGGCAAACACGTCACCGACGCGATCGCGCATGTAATAGCATTTCAGCCAGGCATCCACGTCGCGCGTTGCCTCGTCCGCGCGGCGCTCGGTCTGCGAGCATTGCATGCCGAGTTCGTGCCAGTCACCGGGTGCGTAGCGCTTGCGCTCGAGTACCGCCTTGATCGCGCGGTGTATCAGGAGGTCCGGATAGCGCCGGATCGGCGAAGTAAAATGCGTATAGGATTCGTAGGCCAGCCCGAAATGCCCGAGATTGTCGGGGCTGTAAACCGCCTGGCGCAGCGAGCGCAGCATCACGGTCTGCAGCAACTGCGCATCCGGACGGTCTTTGACGCGTTCGAGGACCTTGGCGTAATCGGTTGCATGCGGCGTGGCGCCGCCGCCAAGTTCAAACCCGAATCCCTTCAGGAATTCGCGCAGTCCGAGCAGTCGTTCCGGCGT
>JAYWDM010000032.1:0-2755 GCA_043779885.1 Betaproteobacteria bacterium
CCAAAGAAAAGGGGACTTCGGGCCAGCCCTCCGCTGGGAACTGTTGTGTTAGAACTGCTCCAGTCGCTCCCTAGCGCTGAATGGCACACTCTTGGCACATGCTTGATGTAATATGCTGATTCCATATAGAAACCCCGCGCCCTTTCACGGCGGTAACGCGAGTTCGAATCTCGCTGGGGACGCCATCTTCAGGTTTGCCGATGCGTCGTACGGATTGCGCCGGCAATGTCGCATGAGCGCGGTGCTCAGCCGGGTTTGATTGCCTTGCCCTTGCCCCGGTATTTCAGCGCGAGTACCGCGATATCGTCGGACTGCGGCGCGCCTTCGGCGAATTTCCTGATCTTCGCGTGCAGCGCGCGCACCACGTCGGCCGTATCGGTTTCCTCCATTCCCGCAACGCTCTCGCGCAGACCGCGCTGGGTGAACATTTCCTGGCGCGGGTTCATCGCCTCGGTAACGCCGTCGGTATAGCACAGCACCATGTCACCCCGCTCGAGCGCGATGCTGCCGGGCTGGGACGGCGCATCTTCCAGCACGCCGAGCATCATGCCGCCGGCGCATTCGGCAAAATCGAAGCCCGCGCCGGCGCGGCCGATCAGCGGTGCGTCATGCCCGCCGTTGCAATAGGCGAGCACGCCACCCGCAAGGTCGAGAATGCCGCAAAAGACGGTGACGAACATTCCATAATCGTTGTTCTGGCAAAGCTGGTTGTTGACGCGCATCAGTATTTCGTGCGGGGATATATCGCGCAGCGCTTCCATGCGCAGGAGCGTCACCGTTTTCATCATGAAC
The DNA here is from genome assembly GCA_043779885.1 of Betaproteobacteria bacterium. Lineage (GTDB taxonomy): Bacteria > Pseudomonadota > Gammaproteobacteria > Burkholderiales > SG8-41 > PALSA-1004. The sequence continues at coordinate 793 of JAYWDM010000032.1, forward strand.
AGCGCGGCGGCAATGCCCTTGCCGGAGACGTCGCCGATCGTGAAGAACAACTTGTCGTCGTTGATGAGAAATGCATCGTAAAAGTCGCCGCCGATCTCGCGCGCGGGGTCCATCAGCGCAAACACTTCGAAGTCGTCGCGATCCGGGAACAGCGGATGCCCGTGCGGCAGCATGCTGGCCTGGATCAGGCGCGCGGTCTGCAGTTCCTTTTCGAGGTGCTCGTAGTGCAGCCGCTGCCTGAGGTTCTGGATGATGAGTTCGTTGTGCTGGCGCATGCGCTCGGACAGTATCGTGAGCAGGTTGCGCGCCACTCCCGGGAGCGCAACGATCTCGGACCAGAACACGCCGGCCGGCACCACCAGGGCGCGGCAGGCGCTTTGCGCAGTCACGTACGCGGAAACCGGCTTGCCGTCGATGATCGACAATTCCCCAACACATTCGCCGCGTTCGAACATGAGCGGCGGCGCCGAGCGGTCCGTGCCGATACGCACGCTGAGACGGCCGGACAACACCAGGTAAAGGTTTTGATTGATCTGGCCTGGCGCGAGCAACTCTTCACCGTCCGCGAATTCGCGGACCGGGCAGCCCGCCAGCACCTGCTGCAGGCGCTCATCATGGACGTTCCTGAACAACAGCAGTTGGGGAATAAAAGACGCTCGCCGCCGCTCGCCGCCGCGGCGTTCATTGCTGACGCATCCACCGTTGGGCAGTTGCAAAGGAAAGCGCGCTGCCGCGGGCTGCTGTCTGCGCTCAGTTTTGCGGCCGCTTTCCCGGATCGTCATCACCGCACTCATTTCGCCAAGTCGCGCCCATGGCGCCGTTTCGGCGTGTCGTTTCGGGCGTCAAAACATTTAGGAAGTATACGCCTAAGCCCTGCCGATTCAGCCCGCTGTTCTCGCGCTCCGCGCTCGATTCCCGTGCCGCGCCGGTGCTATGATGCGCCTGGAATGATATGAAATGGTGGCGGCCATGGACATGCAAATCGAGGAACTGGATGCCGACATTACCCGCGTGCGGCTGCGCGGCCGCATGGATTATGCCGGCGCAACCGAAATCGACGCGATGTTCATGGAAGTGGCGGGCCGCGAGACACTGGTGCTCGTGGATTTGTCCAAAGTGGATTTTCTTGCATCCATGGGAATTCGCACGCTGATCATGGCGGCCAAGGTGGTGAAGGCACGCGGTGACAGGATGGTATTGTTCAGCCCGGATATGATGGTGGCCAAGGTGCTGCAAACCAGCGGTACCGACATCCTGATCCCTGTTTACTATGACCTGGCGATCGCGTGCAGGACGTTGCATGCCGCGCGTGCGCCGAAAAGCTGAGCATTGCGCGCTGGCGGTGACCGCTTGAGCCCGCAGCCGCGATCCGGCGCCGACAGCGAGAGCATCGGCGCGGAAGTGCGTCTGGTGGTCCCGAACAATTTCTCCGAACTCGAACGCGTGGGTGTATGGGTGCGCCGGTTCGCGCGCGAGCGCAACCTGGCGCGCGAGCATGCATTCGGCATTGATCTCGCGGTGGCCGAGGCGCTTACCAATATCATGAGCTACGCGTATTGCGATGTCGCGCGGCACGACATCGTCATCGAGTTGCGCGCGCGGCCGGATCAAATTCGCGTGCGGATCGAAGACGATGGCGTGCCGTTTAATCCGCTGGATCTGCCTGTCGAAGAAGAGGCGCAAAACCTGGACGAGGCGCAACCGAACGGGCGCGGAATACCGCTGATGCGTTCCTTCATGAGTGAGCTGGAATACGTCCGCCGCGACAACCGGAACGTGCTGAACATGGTACTCAATCGCACGGAGACTTGACCGAAGCCGGTGCGCGGCAGTGCCCGTTCATGCGGCTGGCGTTTCCCGCGCCGTCGTCGCGCGGCCCCCCCTGCAACGGGACACGACCCTGCTGATTGGTGCCAGGTAAAGGATTCGAACCTCTGACCGTCGCATTACAAATGCGCTGCTC
>JAYWDM010000033.1:0-8009 GCA_043779885.1 Betaproteobacteria bacterium
ACATTTGAAGAGGGCACCACCGGAAAGGTTGTTCCCAAGGATCATGTCGAGGGAAATGCGCCTTGGAGGGAGGTCGTCAAAGGTCGGATTCTTTCCTCACTGCCTGACCACGTCGATGGCGAGTTGCATTTCGATGCCGCCCGGCTGAGAACTGCGTTAGCGGAGGTCAAGGTGGGCGACTATGTAGAGGTCGATCCGTTCGGCGTGACTTCAAAGATCGAGTCAGCGCTTTGCGAAGCGGCCTTCTTTTTGGGAGCTAAAGAGCAAGGGTTCAAGGTCACGCGAATGCCCGAAAACGTAGCCAAGCATATCGGGACGCAAAATTATTTCGATTTTAGGCTTGAAAAAGACTCCAACGTTTTTCGTGTAGAGCTCAAATCGCTCTGGGGAACGGACACAACGAAGGCGCGGCTTATTCACACGGTCTCGCGAGACGGAGGTGGGAAGAACAGTACAAGGAAAGATCGCCAGGTGTGGTCAACGAGATCTTGCCGCTTTAAGGATCAGGATATTTTCGCTGTAGCTATGTGGTTACGTACCGGCCGAATTACAGATTTCGCATACGCCCTATCCATATCGCAAGATGAGAGTGAGGAATGGGGGCTCCCAAAGGTGCCGAAGTATCCGGCACATGTTACGCAAAACCCATCAATACCGACACCACCAGGCGGGCCATGGACTTCTGATCTTCTTGTCGCATGCGAGCGTGTAGCAGCTTGCCGTGACCAGGCAAAACGTTCAAGAAAGCGTTAACTATCCGTTTCGGCGAGTCCGTCTGTAAGGTTTTCTCTCCTGCCGAACCTCGTGAATGGGACTTGTTGCAGTAACTACATCTTCGCCATGAACATGTTTATTCATGAGCGAGATTGCCTCATTGATCTGTTTGTGCGCCTGCTCAATCATTTCAAGGCCTGACTTGACAAGATCGGCAACGCGATTTGTTACCTCTTTGGATGGCTCCAGAAAAGGAACGCCTAACACGTCCTTGTCGGTGACCGTGGGGTACATCGAAGCCGTGGCATGCCGTGATAGCATTTTCTTAAACGCCTGCGTTTTGCAGTACGCGAACAGCACCTCGGGTTGAATATTCCGAGGCCTAAGAACGCAGAATCCATTGGATGCCACAGCGTTGTCGCCAATCATGTCAGTTACCAAGGCCACAACGTTCCGTTCAGGACGGACGGTGCTTACAAGCACATCACCAGGACGAACGATGTACGATGCTCTGCTCGGCGCCTCGCCTGCTGGAACTGTGTTTGGAAAAGTTAATCCTGTCTTGCTGTCAACCGACGAAATATCTAGGTACGTAATTTCGCGACTGTGGCCCTTTTTGAAACGATCGATTTTCGTATCAATAAGAGCGGCAAGACGTGTATCTGATATCGTATCTAACCTGCGCAGTAATGCGCGTGCGGCTGGATCATAATATTCAGCATCTAGGCGATCTGCCTGTTTGGCTTCGGAGAGGGCAACCGTTTCGCGCAGTATCTCTTTGTCCTGGATTGCGGTCTTGGCGCTTGCCCAAGGAAACCGCTGGGAACTCAAGAATCGCCTAAAAGACTGTGCAATCGGTTCGTAGTCGCTGGGACCAATGACCTTTCCACTGCTGTCTTTGCCAGAATTCTTACTAACGGCGAAGAAGATTGGGTAATCCTCGGGAAGGAACTCGCCTAACGCTGGTTTGGTCACAAACAAAATTGCTGTCTTGACGGAGGTATAAGGCAGGAATGCGAACTGGTGTAGCCCAATTATCCCTAACACACGACATTTACTTAGAAGCCAATGTCGTAGATAAGACGCGGACGAATTGGCCAGCAATCCCTGCGGAAGGACAATTGCCAGTCTTCCGCCGGGACTAAGAAGATGTACAGCCCGCTCCAGAAACAGGTGCTCGCGACTAGTTGCTTTCTTCGTCGCTGGGTGTTGCTGTGCTTCATAGGCGTCGAGAATTTCAATGTCGTCGATGTCACCGGCGAACGGTGGATTGGTGAATAGAAGTGAGCACGAAAGTTTATTCCAATCTCCCCAGGACCGCGCGCGTTTACTCTGCGCCCCGCCCGCTTTCCCAATAAAGTGGGACCACTCCGACGGAGTTGCACATGCTCTGCCATCTATGCTGTTGGCCTTCGACACCGACAACTTCGCTTTCGGGGTGGCTGCAGAGAGTAGGGCTGCAACCTTAATCGCCTTTGCGCCGAAATCGATTCCGAGGCATCTGGGGGCAGCACCAAATTCGCGCAGTGAATAATGTGTGGCCTCGTAGAGGAAGCCCCCGGAGCCGCACGCGGGATCAATCACTCTATCCTTGGGATGAGGTTCCAGTACGTCAACGCAAAGCCTGATGACCTCCCTTGGGGTAAAGTATTGGCCAAGCGCCCCTTTGGCGTCTCGGGCAACTAACCGCTCTAGGGTCGCATCTAGCCACGAGAGATCGGACCCCATTAAGCGCCACCCGATCAGCGGGCGCATAGCACGCACGAGATGTTCTGGTGAAATCCCAAGAGTGTCGCCAGTGCCATTAAGTTGCGGCCAGCAGCGTATTGCGCGACGATAGAGTTCTTGTACTATCTTATGCGTAGCTAAGGCCGCATTCTGAATCTGAAATTTTGGCGCTTGCCCAGATTTCGTCTCAGTCTCATCAAGGAGTTTTGCCGCAAGGAGCTTAATGGCTGAGTCAAATGGATCCTCCCCGGAATTTGACGCAAGTATCTGCTCAAACTCTACGAATGCGGATGCCGGATCCGTATTTACTAATGCCAGCGACGATTGATGAGCTTGCATTTGTGGCCTCCCCGGCGTAACTATATACACAAGTGTGTCATAACACGCTTGTGTTGGCAAGCCTTTGTATGACCACACCATCTGCGGTTAGAGTGACCTATGCTCTTGGGCTTCTGAATCAGGTGCTTACGGATTCAGGCATGAATTCTGATCGGTTTTTAAGTAGCATGCCTAATCTCACTCACAGGAGCTATGCCATGAGCAATACCCTGTTTCACTTTTCCTTTGCGGTGAACGACCTCGACCGCGCGCGAAAATTCTATGGTGAGATGCTGCAATGTCCCGAGGGCCGCAAGCTGAAAGGGCGCGCCGACTTCAATTTTTTCGGCCACCACATTGTGGCTCATCTCGCGCCGGATGAGGTGGTCGGGGACCAGGGCCGGAAGATCGGCGGCGCACTGGCAACACCGCTGCGCCACTTCGGCGTCGTGATGACGCTGGAGGATTTCCAGCAAGCCGCGGCGCGCATGGCACAGTTGGGGGCGACGTGGATCAACCAGCCCAGCGTCACGCAAAAAGGCACGGTGCGCGAGCAGATGCTGATGACCGTCAGCGACGGTTGCGGCAATGCCATCGAATTCAAGGGGCTGCGCAATATCGCCGACGTCTACGCGGTGCGGGAAGACGAAACCGTGCCGGCGTGACCGGGAATGCGCGGACCGCCCCGGCGGTAGCGCAATGCAGCGCCTGACCTCCCGCTATTTCTTCAAACAAGGGAAATACACACATGGCATCGCTCAGCCGCCAACTTGCACGATGGGTGACCGGTCTCGCGTATGACGACCTGCCGCCGGCAGTGGTCGACCGCGCGAAAGGCGTCACGCTGCAATGCCTGTCGTCGATACTGATCGGCGCGCAGACCAGGCCGGGTCGCGACGCGGTCAGTCTTATCAGCGGGGAAGAAGCGGGGGTGCGGCGCGGAGCGACCATATTGGTGAGCGGCGAGAAAGTCACCAAAGGCGGCGCTGCGTTCGCCAATTCGGAAATGGCGTTCGCGGGCGGGAAGTGGGACACGTTCCGCATGCTCATGCATCCGGGCACCAGCGTGCCGCCGGCCGCCCTGGCGGCAGCCGAGGAAACGGGCGCTTCCGGCAAGGAATTTATCACCGCTGTCGCGGCCGGCTATGAAGTGATGGAGCGTCTCGCGGCGGATTTTATCCCGACGCTGGCGGCGCGCGGCTTTCATGCGAGTCCCATATTCGGCATCTTCGGCGGCGCGATCGCGGCGGCGAAAATATGCGGGCTCAACGAAGACCAGATGAACAGCACCATCGCGCTGTGCGCGAGCCTCGCCAGCGGCAACCTCGAGGGCGCGCGCAGCGGCGGGCGCGCATTGCGCGAGGGCGCGGCGGTGCGCAACGCCATGCTGGCGGTCGCGCTGGCGCGCCAGGGGCACGTGGGCGGCGAGACCGTGCTTGAAGGCGACGCCGGCTTCTACCATGCGTACGTCGGCAACAACCAGGGCAGACTCACTTACAGCTTTGTCGGCGACACGCACGCGAGCCTCGACAAGATCACCGAAAAGTTAGGCCAGGAATGGCTATTCCTCGAAACGCTCTACCGCATCTATTCGATTTCAGGCTACAACATCGCGCACATCGAGGTGACGGCGAAGCTCTGCGCCGACAACAACATCCGGCACACGGACATCGAGCGCATCGAAGCCGTGGTGAACTGGCTGGAAACGCAGTATCCGAGCCCGGCGTTCGCGGTGCGCAGGGAGGACACCAATCGCCGGCCCGGGAGCACCGCGTATCACCTCGCGTACGCCGCCATCAAGCGCGGGTTTCCGATGCTGGGCGAATGGGTGCCGCAAACCGCGCGCGCCGACGATCCGCCGGAAGTGCACGAACTGACGCAACGCGTGACCATCATCCCGTCGCGCACCATGACGCTGTTCGGTCCGCGCATCACGATCTTCACGAAAGACGGCAAAAGCCACACGCTGCAGGGCACCGGCCGCGAATTCATCTGGGACTTCAGAGAACAGGCGCGCCGCATCCGCGGTATCGTTCCCGGTTTGCCGATTCCGGCGGCGCAGTTTGAATCGATCATTGAGACCTGCGGCGATCTCGACCGGCAGGCGCGCGCGGACGCACTGGTCAAGCTGATGCTGAAGTAGTGCGATCGAGTCGATCTTCGACCGCATTCCCGCTAGCCCGCTCACGCGGCTCTTGCCGGGCGAACGCGTGCGCCGGGGTGTACTTCGTCGGCCACGGCTGACAATTCCGTGAACTTGTTCACGCCGGGCCGGCGGACAAGCGTGATACGAAGATGAATGATGCAGCGTTCACCGGCACGGACAGGGCAGTGGCCGTTGGCTGAATTCAAGCGCGCGGATGATGACAAATCGGCGACATGCCCGAGAGAACGTCAGCATGGCCGCGCTGCCCGCCTGTAAACCGCCTGAACAGACGACCTGTTTTTATTTGGCATGCAATTTGCTCTGACCTTCGGCGTTGCATGACGGGCAAGTGCAGAAGGCCTGCGGTTCCGTTCCCTGGTCAACGGGGATGAGGCACCGGCAGGTTTTACCGGCAGCGGAAAGTTCTGTCACCTCTGCTTGCTTACTCGCTTGCCCGTCATGGAAGATGCAGTGGGGCAACCCATGCAAGACAGCAGAATAATTCCGGTCGCTGGTGCCCTGCGCGTGTGCACGCCATCACGACCGATCGACACTTTGCAAGGATATCGCTCATGATGGTCAATCGGCGCAACTACTATCGGATTCTGCATGTGCAGCCCGAAGCGCCTCACGAAATCGTGACCGCGACCTACAGGGCAATCATGTCCAAGCTGCGACTGCATCCGGATCTCGGCGGCGACCATGAGGCGGCGGTGCTGGTCAACCAGGCCTACGCAGTACTGAGTGATCGCGCCGCGCGCAACCAGTATGACCGGAGTCTGCGGCTGGAGAGGACACGCACCCATCCCCATGCGCGCGGCGCCGTTGCCGCTGGTGCGCCGAGGACGTACCGGGCCATGAAGCCTGGCTGCACGTTCTGTGAAGCCGAACTGCCGGCTACGATCCATGCTGACACGCGGTGCCGGCGTTGTGAGAGTCCACTTGTGCCGCCGCCGCCGCGGCCGGAGACGAAGCATGATCTGTTTGGCCGGCGCTCGGTGCCGCGCGTTTCGAAGTCGGATGCCGTTTGCGTCTACCCGGGCTGGCAGAAGCAGGCCTGCAGCGCCCGGCTGCGCGATTTGTCTACGGCCGGCATCAGCGTGATCACGGACGTCACGATAGAGGCCGATCAGGTGATCAGGATCGGCGGTTCGTTGTTCGATGTTCTTGCAAGCGTAATCTCCTGCCGTCCCAGCGGTCACCACTTCGTGATTCATGCGCGCTTGCTGAGTGCGATATTCGCCAAACGCACTGGCGTGTTCGTGTCGACCGCGGCATAAAACCCGTAACAGATCCATTGCGCCGGTGCCTGGGACCGGGCGGCTGCGATGGATATGCGTTCGCAAATGCAGGGTAGCGCGCAATTGTTCGAGCGATCTGCCGCGCATTGAAGACCGCCGCATCGCCATCGGCATTGCCGGTACGAACCTTCCCGACAGGATCGGACGGATGTCTCCCTGGCCAACCGTATGCACAGGGCGCTGCGTGAATTGACCGGGTGTATACTTTTTGTTGCGGGCTCAGCGCCGTTTCCACGCACTGCCATTCACCACGCGCATCGACGATATGAAAATCAATCCCCTGCTGAAGACTGAACCATGACCGTTCCGCTGTTGTTGACGCCGGGGCCGGTGCAAGTGCCGCGGGAAGTGCTCGAAGCAGGGGCCGCGCCGATGACCCGTCATACTGCACCGGCGTTTCAGGCCGTGTTCAAGCCGTTGCTGGAGAGTTTGCGGCCCATCTTCGGCAATGACGGCCCGATACTGATCCAGAATTCGTCGGGCAGGGGCGCGATGGAAGCGTCCCTCACCAACCTTTTCAGTCCGGGCGATGCAGTTGCGATGCTGGTGAACGGCCGCTTCGGGGTGCGCTTTGCCGGTATCGCGCGGGATATGGGGCTGGTCGTGCATCCCGTGAGCCCTGAATGGGGGCGTACTGCCAGTGAAAGCGCCATCGCGGAAACACTTGCGCGGCATCCCGGGATCAAAGGGCTGATCGGCACGATGTGCGAGACGGGGCAGGGCGTGATGAACGACGTCGACATGGTGGGCCGCATGGGCGCACGGTTTGGCGTAATCACCGTAATCGACGCCGTATCGGCGGCCGCGGGCATGCCGATCCGGATGACCGCGCAGAATATCGATGTCTGTTTTTCGGGTATTCAGAAATGCTTCATGTGTCCTCCCGGCCTCGCCATCGTTGCCACCAGCGAGCGGGTATGGAAAGCCATCCATGCCAGCAGGCACTACCGCCATTATTTCAACTGGGTGAAGATACGGGAGTGGATCGAAGCGCCGAAGGCGAGAATGATGGGCACACCGCCCGAGTCGCTGCTGCGAAGTCTCGCGTGCGCCGTTGCCATGATGCACAGGGAAGGGCTGGCAAACGTCTATGCGCGGCACGCGCTCCTCGCGCAGGCCTGCCACGCGTTTGTTTTCGCGGCCGGATGCGATCTCGCGGCCAAAGATCCCGCGTATCGTTCCAGCACGATTTCCGCGCTGGAGTTGCCCGCGGGGATACATGCGGCAGACATCGTCAAGCGCGTGCAGGAAAACGATAATGTCGCGCTGGCCACCGGACAGGACGGTCAGAAGGATACGGTGATACGCATCGGCCACATGGGCGCGGTGCAGCCAGCCATGTTGCTGCGCGGCGTGCAGGCGCTCGCGCGCGCCCTTGCCGCATCAGGCATGGAATCGAAGCTGGCGCAATCCGGCGTCGATGCGTGCGCGGAGGTTCTTGCCGGCAAAGTGCGCATGGAAGTTAAGGCGGCAAATCACTCCGGCTGAATGCCTGCGGCTTTCACGACTTTGGCCCATTTCACGGTTTCCGCCGCGATGAAGGCGGCGAACTCTTCCGGCGTGCCGGCAATCACTTCCGCGCCGTCGCCCGCGAGACGTTTTGCACTTTCAGGCGCGCGCAGTGTGGCGACGGTCTCCGCGTGCAGCCTGGCGATGATTGCGCGCGGCGTGCCCGCAGGCGCGAGCAGTCCGTACCACTGCACCGCCTCGTAGCCGGGCAGCCCGCCTTCGGCGACCGTCGGAATATCGGGCGCGCTCGCGGCGCGGGCCGCGCTGGTCACGCCGAGCGCGCGCAGGCGGCC
>JAYWDM010000034.1:0-2754 GCA_043779885.1 Betaproteobacteria bacterium
CTGAAGGGACGCAGCCGCATCGCGGCGGGTGATCGTATCCGCGTGCGGTATGCGGGTGGCGGCGGTTACGGGGACCCGCGCGAGCGCGACCGCGAAGCGGTGCGCGCCGACGTCGCGGCGGGCGTCGTCTCCGCGCAGGCGGCTCACGACGTGTATGGGCTGAAATGAACAGCCTCGCAGGGGTAGACGTCGGCGGTACGTTCACTGATCTGGCTTTCTGGGACGACGAACGCAAGACCGTTTATCTGCACAAAGTGTTGACGACGCCGCACGACGCGACCGCAGGCATCATTGCCGGCATCGCCGGGTTGCCGGCGCCTCCGCAAGCGATCGTGCATGGCACGACACTCGTCACGAACGCGCTGATCGAGCGTCGCGGCGCCGTGGTCGGGCTCGTCACCACCGCGGGTTTCCGCGACACGCTCGAGATGGGGCGCGAATTGCGCTACGACTCGTTTGATTTGTTTCTCAGGAGTCCGGAGCCGCTCGTGCCGCGTACCCGGCGCCTGGTCGTAACGGAGAGAATGGGGGCGAATGGCGAGATCGTCACGCCGCTGGATGAGGAGGGCGTGCGTATAGTTGCGCGCGAGTTGAAGGCGGCCGGGGTCGAGGCGGTCGCGGTCGCATTTTTCAATTCGTACCGCAACCCTCGTCACGAGGCGCGCGCCGTTCAGATGCTGCGCGCGGAGCTGCCCGGCGTGTTTATCTGTTCATCTGCCGATATCGCCCCTGAACTGCGCGAGTACGACCGCTTTTCGACGGCGGCGGCGAATGCTTATGTGATGCCGCTCGTGTGGCGTTACCTCGAGCGGCTGATACAGGCGGCCAGGGTGCCGGTGTTCGTGATGCTGTCGGACGGCGGCATCACCGCGGCGCGGGCGGCGATGCAGGTGCCGGTCAACCTCGTCGAGTCCGGGCCCGCGGCCGGCGCCATGATGGCCGCGCACCTGGCGCAACACGCGGGTTGGGATCGCGTCATCGCGTTCGACATGGGCGGTACGACCGCCAAAATCAGTTTGATACACAACGGCGCCCCGCAGCGCAGTCACGAGATGGAAGTGGCGCGCGTGCACCGGTTCAAGAAAGGCAGCGGACTCCCACTGCGGGTGCCGGTCGTGCAACTCATCGAAATCGGCGCGGGCGGCGGCAGCATTGCCTGGGCCGACAACCTGGGGCTGTTGAAGGTCGGGCCGCGAAGTGCCGGCGCCATGCCCGGACCCGCCTGCTACGGTCGCGGCGGAACCGATGCGACGGTGACCGACGCCGATCTTTATCTGGGGTATATCGGCGCGGAGAGTTTTCTCGGCGGCCGTATGCCGCTTTCACGCGAAGACGCGCAGGCTGCGCTGGATGGTCTGGCCGGGCGCCTCGGCCTGGATCGCACTGCGGCCGCCGCAGGCATCGTCGGTATCGTCGAGAACAACATGGCGACCGCGGCGCGCATCCACATTGCCGAGCAGGGGCAGGACCACCGCCGCTACCGGCTGCTGGCGTTCGGCGGCGCCGGCCCCGTGCACGCGTACGGCCTCGCGCGGATACTCGGCGTCGGGGAAGTCGTGTTCCCGCGCGGCGCCGGCGTGGCCTCCGCGATCGGCATGCTGGTGGCGCCGCGCAGCGCTGAATTCACGCGCAGCTACGTGCAGCGGCTGGCGGGTATCGATTGGCAGGCCGTGCACGCGATCCTTGCCGAACTGGAGGCGCGCGGACGGAAATTGCTGATCGAGGCCGGCGCGACTGTGAGTGACATCCGCATCGAGCCGGCGGCGGATATGCGTTACGTCGGGCAGGGATACGAAGTGACCGTGCCGGTCGAGCATGCCGTTCTGCTCGGGTGCGACATGGACGGCTTGCGCCGGGCATTCGAAGCGGTATACGAGCAGCGCTTCGGACGCTCCCTGCCGGCCATGCAGGTCGAAGTGGTTTCGTGGCGGCTGCGCGCCTCGTCGGCCGCGATGGCGGACGAAGTCCGCCTCGAACAACCCGCCAGGTCGGATACACAAAGTCGCAGCGGCGAACGCGCGGTTTATTTTGCCGAGACCGGCGGATTCACAATGACGCCGGTGTACTCGCGCTACAGTCTCGCGCCAGACGCGCAGGTCGATGGGCCCGCAATTATCGAGGAGGCCGAATCGACCGTGGTGGTGGGCCCGCACGCGAGGGTCGTGGTCGATCACGCGGGCAACCTGGTGATGCATTTGAGCGCGAAACGGGCGTAATATCGATTCAGGCTGCACGGGTTACGCTACCGCTTTTGCATTGTTCAACTCAAGGCGCGGCCCGGCAAGCGGTCGGTTTCCGGCGCAGAGGCCACGGCGCGGGTATTGCCGCGAACACCCGGCATCAACGATTGCACATCAGGATACGGTGCACTGCTCGAATCAACGAAGGAGGAGGAAACGATATGCGCATCCGGATGAAACGTAGCGGTGGCCTTGCTGTTGCCTTATGCCTGGCGGCGGCGTCGTTTGTGCACGCGCAGTCTTTTCCGGCCAAGCCGGTGCGCATCGTCGTTGCGTTTCCGCCTGGCGGGCCGTCCGACTATGCCGCGCGCGTGGTCAGCCTGAAGCTCACGGAATTTATCGGGCAGCCGGTGCTCGTCGACAACCGGCCCGGCGCGGGCGGTGTGCTCGGAACTGAATTGGTCGCGCGCGCGGCGCCCGACGGTTACACGCTCCTCATCGGCAACACGGGCACGCTTTCGGTGCTGCCGCATCTGAAGGCGACGATGCCCTACGATGCGCTGCGCGACTTCAC
>JAYWDM010000035.1:0-2753 GCA_043779885.1 Betaproteobacteria bacterium
TCGGCAACGAGCACCCGAATGCGGGAAGCCTCGGCGGGGAATGCCGCCGTCACGTGACACCCGTGTCGTCAATATCTGCCCGGTGCGGGTTTTGTTCGCGGCCCAATTGTTCACGGATACGCCCGACCACCGGGGAAGGCAGCCGCGCCGTGAGATACCCCAGCATCGCCGCAACCGCAAGCGCTGCCTGAGCCGGAGAAATCCCGGCGCGTTGCGCGACCAATTGAATCAGTTCATCCACCTGAAATACCCCAGCGTCACAGGACGCGTGCACCGAAACCACCGGAAGTGCTCGTCATGACGTGAATCTACCGGATACCCGGCACGCTCGCGAGGGCCACACGTCATCAGTTTGATGTTACTTTCGTCACTTGCGACAATAGAAACATCCTGGCGATCCCTTGCATGCATTCATTGGCGAGCTACCTCGACCCCCGCCGCAGCCTGGCCCTCGCCATCGGCTGGCTGGTGTTCGCATTATCGACCGGTCTCGTGCTGGTTGCGAGCGTGTGGGTAGACGGGATCGTCGGCGCCAACCTGCTCGACCTGCGCGGCCGGCAACTGGATCGAGCGGCCGACGATATTGTTGACGAACTGAATCTCAGTTTTGCTCTCAGATTGCAATCGGTGCGCGCATTGGCCGCGATCCTGGCCACCGAGCTGCGCGATGAAAACCAGGCGACGCTGCACAAGATTATCACGAACCTGCAACGGGTTTCCCCCGAGTTCGAGAGCATCGTCGTGGCGAATCCGCGAGGTCGGGTACTGGCGGCTGCCGGCGGCGCCGCGGAGGGCCCGAGCGTCGCCGACCGCGCGTGGTTTGCGCAAGGTCTGCAGGGTTCGAAAAGAATTCGCGATGTGCAGGTGATTCCCATGGCAGCGAACAAGTCGCCTGGGACAGCTGACGATGCCCGCGGGTTTTTCGTACGCTTGATGGCCCCGGTGAACGACACCGGCAAAGACACCGTTGGCGTAATCGGGATACGACTGAGCAAACGCTGGCTGCTGGATCTTGCGGGGAATCTTGGCGAGCGGCTGCGGGACGAGGCCGGTACCGCCGCGTTGCTGCTGGATCAGGACGGCACGGTTCTGATCGGAGCCTCCGGCATCACGGGCCGGAGACTGGCGAGTACTGTTGAACCGGGACATGCCGCCGGCTCGACAATGGCGATCAAAGTGCCGGAGGCAGGCGATGAGTGGCACTCCCACGTTGAACGGCTGGCCGACGGCAGGCTTTATCTGGTTGCGCGCGCAACGCCGGCGGCGTCCGCTGACTTGCGCGCTCTCGGCTGGCGCGTGGTGGTGCTCCAGCCATTGCAGGACGCCACGCATGCCGCCGGAATGCTGCAACGTAAGATCACCGGTATCCTGCTGGGTTTGGGGCTGTTCGCCGCATTGATCGGGGTGCTCCTGGCGCGCCGCCTGACTCGCAACCTCGAAACCATCACCCGCTCCGCTGACGCGGTCCGCGCGGGCGCCACGCACCAGATTGCGGTGCCGCCCGGCCAGGATGAAGCGACGCGGCTCGGCTATGCGCTGGACCAGCTCCTCACCTCGCTGCAGCGGGAACGCAGCTCATTGCAGACGTTGAACGCCGAGCTCGACCAGCGCGTAACGGCGCGAACCCGCGAAATCGAGCGGCTGGCGGAACAGGCGCGTTATGCCGCTGTGGTGCGTGAGCGCCTTACGCTCGCGCGCGACCTGCATGACACCCTGGCGCATTCGATGATGGAAATACTCACCGAGATCCGCATCCTCAAGAGGCTGGCGGCCACCAACCCGGCGGCCCTGGCGGAGGAATTGGCGCGCGCCGAAGAAACGGCGCATCAAGGCCTGCAGGAAGCCCGCGCGGCGATTACACGCATGCGTTTCAACCCGGTACGCGATGCGGGGCTTGCCGCGGCGCTGGACGAATTGGTCAGGATGTTCGTCGAGCGTACTGGAATTGTAGTCGAGTACGCGAGCGATGCGCCGGCGGGTACGTTCGCAGACGAACGGGCAGAGGCATTGTTCCCTATTGCCGAGGAAACGCTGCGCAACATCGAACACCATGCCGGGGCAACGCGCGTTACCGTCGCGTTGCGCGTGTCGAATGGCGGCGACGGGTTGACGCTGACTATCGCCGACGATGGCGCGGGTTTCGACGTGCAGGCCGCGCATCCCGGGCATTACGGCCTCGCGGGACTGCGCGAGCAGGCACAGTTGATCGGAGCGGTGCTGACCATGCATAGCGCCCCGCGACAGGGTACAACGATCACCGTCGCGCTGGCGCCGGGATCGTAACTGAGCAGCCCGCCGCCGGGACCGGAACGCCGACGAACCCGGTGAACGTGCCTAACAGTTCGTTGAAAATCGGCAGAGAGTGTCATTGCGAGGAGCCAAAGGCGACGAAGCAATCTCGTCACTCGCTGATTGCGCAAAATACGAGATTGCCGTGCTGACCGCCACGCTACGCTCGCGGCTGACGGCTCACCGCAATGACAACATGATGAGTTTTTCAACAAACTGCTAAACGAGAAAATCCCGCGTTGAACGAATGGGGGTTCCGTCGCGCAGCGTAATCGGGCGTGTAACGCTATTGCTGTAACCGGCGGTCAGCAGCGCGTTCATGTGCCGCTGATGCCCTCCCGCCACGAGTACCAGGATGTTTTCGGGCCGCCCGACGATCGGCACCAACGCATCGTCATCATCCGCATCGATAAACGTCGGCAGGGGAGACTTGCCCCATGCGCCGCGGTTGCGCAGGTCTCTCA